>JAQBWJ010000161.1 GCA_027625215.1 Candidatus Poribacteria bacterium | reverse complement strand
AGCGATGCGGATTCCCGGCGTGGAGGACGGATGAACGGTCGCGCGAGGCGGCGGTTTCGGGCGCGCTGTTCGGCGTTGCGCCTGCCCGCGAGACGCGCCCGCCTTCCCCTTTGTACTAGAGGCGGCAGTGCGCGATGCGCTCCCGGCGCGCGCTCGACCACCCGACGGAGAAGACGCCTGTCGCTGCCCCGTCGATTGCCGCCGCTGCGAGTCCCCGCCCTGACGCGCCGCGTCGTACTGTTTCCGCGCCGCGTCGTCGGAGATCACGTCGTAGGCTTCCAGCACCTCTCGCGTCTGAGCCGCCGCCCAGTCGGTCCGCGCGATGTTGTGGTCGGGGTGATACCTCTGTAAGAGCACCCGTTTCGCGCGGTCGATCATCTCCCGACTCGCTTCGTGGTGCACTTCCAGTATGCGGTAGTAATCTTTCGAGGCGTTCATTCAACTTTCTGGCACAAGGATTGCTACATCCGACCCAACGACGCCTCAACAAGCGTCAAAAAATTGCAAGACATCGACATGAACATACGTGACGCGCTTCTCGCCAACCTGAGAAGGCGACGCCTTTTTTCCGGCAAGGACAACTCCACACCATGCAAAATGCGTTTTACGACAATACGACGGACTTTTTGGCGAAAGCGATGGACTTTTCCATGCGCCGCCATAAGGTGATCGCCGCGAACATGGCGAACATCGAAACGCCCAACTACAAGGCGAAAGACCTCCCTTTCAACGCGCAGTTGAAAGCCGCCCTGCAAGGCGCCGAGCGCCAACCGACCTCCAGGATGAGGTTCCAAAACCCGATGTTGGTGGACGACGTGACCGGCGAAACGCGATTCGACGGGAACAACGTCAACAACGAAAACGAGATGATCAAACTCATCAAAAACGTCGGGTTGAACACGATGGCGGCGGACCTCATCAAATACAAGTTTACCACACTCCGCGAAGCGATGCGCTCACGGTAATCTCCACCGTCGGTTAACCGACGCGCCTCCTCATAAGAGGCGCTTTGGCGACCGGGTAAAGAGTTCCCACTATCGCCGCGCAGTTGGAAAGGATTTCCCATTTATGTCTTTCAGCGCCATCGACATCAGCGCCAGCGCTCTCCGCGCCGAGCGCGTCCGCATGGAACTTATCTCCGAGAACTTGGCGAACATCAACACGACCCGCACCGCTGAGGGCGGACCCTATCGCCGCAAGGAAGCCGTCTTCGCCTCGATGGGCACGGATTTCCGCTCCTTCTTGAACGGCGCGAACTCGCAGGGCGTGGGCGTCAGCGGCATCGTTGTCGATCAGTCTCCCCCGAAGTTGGTCCACAACCCCGACCACCCGGACGCAGGCGCGGACGGCTTCGTGCGGATGCCAAACATCAACCCGGTCAGCGAGATGGTGAACATGGTCGCGTCGAGCCGCACCTACGAAGCGAACGTCGCCGCCATCGTGAACTACCGCCGCATGGCGGACGCCGCGATGCGAATCAACCAGTAATCGCCGCGCGAGAGAGCCGACACCCCCGACCTTGTACCGGCAACGCCGCATTGAGCGGATGACAAATCGTTGGCACGCTTT
Source organism: Candidatus Poribacteria bacterium (assembly GCA_027625215.1). Lineage (GTDB taxonomy): Bacteria > Poribacteria > WGA-4E > JAQBWJ01. Next base: position 4,422 of record JAQBWJ010000161.1, on the reverse strand, counting down.
CTGCTTCACCGGCAGCGAGTCTCCGGGCTCCCTCCTCCTTCGTGGCGGAGTGATCCCGGCAAGCAAACGTTACTTGACAACTGTCATCCGCCGCAAAGAGTGGAGCAGGAACAATGACGATCAATGGCATATCCATCGCATCTCGGATTGCTGCGTCACAGTTACAGCCTGCCCCGTCTCGGGACGGTCGAACGTCTCAGTCGGGTGGATCCTTCAAAGAGGTTCTCAACGAATCTCTGCAGAAGGTGAATACCCTGCAAAAGGAAGCGGACAAAGCCATCGAAGACCTCGTCGTGGGCGACCAAACGGACATCGCTCAGACGATGGTGGCGGTTCAAAAAGCCAGTCTCTCCTTTCAACTGATGACGCAAGTCCGAAATCACCTCGTGCAAGCGTACGAGGAAGTGATGCGGATGCAAGTCTAGTCCCTAGACTCGGTTGGATAACGGATCAGAGGTAAGGTCTCTCGCAGCTATCCCCTCGAGACACCTTACCTCTTCTTTTCATCTTCCTCCCGCAGTTGTCTTGTTCTCTCTCCCCCTTGACGTTTGTTTCTCCCTTAGACTCTACGGTTACGTGGTGTGGTCTTGCGCCCGTCGCCGCCGTTGGTAACGCCATCGGCGCGATGCTAGTATTTGGTGAGTTGCGGCGCGACGAGACCACCACCTACGTTGTATTTTTTGTAGATCACGGAGAACGGTCGAAAATGGCTTTCGAAGACGAAGCCCGACAGGACGAAACAGTTCAACCCGACGACGAGGCGGCTCCTGAGAGTCCGCCCGATGTCGCTTCAGCGGACGCTTCCGACGAGATTCCCCAAGAGGTTTCCAAAGAAGAAACACCCGACGAACTCGAACCGGAAGACGACGTCGTGGAAGAAGAAGCGCCATCCGACGCGAGTTGGGAACTCCCCCATTCACTGCGCGGACTCGTCTCGTTGGTTGAATCGCGTCGCCGCACGGGGCGCGGCTCGAACGGCGGCTTTCGCAAGGGTGGACGCATCATCCAAAGCGTCGGACTCACGCTCGAAGCGACCGGACTCGACGCGGCGATGGGCGACCTCTGCTACGTCTACCCGTTGAAGAACATCGCGCCGCGACTGGACGAAGTGCTGGCGAACGACCCGCATCGCGCGTCGGAGCTCGTGCTGGCTCAAGGCGCGTTTTGGGTGCAAGTCGTCGGGTTTCGGCAGGATAACGTGATCCTGATGCCGCTCGGCAGCGTCGAGGGCATTCGTCCCGGCGATCTCGTCATTTCGACGGGCGCGTCGTTTCGCGCTCCGGTCGGCGAGAAGTTGCTTGGACGGGTCATCAACGCGCTCGGCGAACCGATGGACGGCAAAGGTCCCATCGAGCCGGAAGCGTGGCGACCCATCTACGCCGAGCCGCCCGACGCCCTGAAACGCGGCGTCATCGAAGAACACATTGCGACGGGCGTGCGCTCCATCGACACCCTGTTGACCTGCGGACGCGGACAGCGCGTCGGCATCTTTTCGGGGAGCGGCGTCGGCAAAAGCGTCCTGATGGGCATGATCGCCCGCAACACCGAAGCGGATATCAGCGTCGTCGCGCTGATCGGCGAGCGCGGTCGGGAAGTGCCTCAGTTCCTGAAAGACGATCTGGGCGAAGAAGGGCTGAAACGTTCCGTCGTCGTCGTCGTGACCTCCGATCAACCCGCGCTGCTGCGGCTGCAAGGCGCGTACTTGGCGACCACCATCGCCGAGTACTTCCGCGACCGCGAGCGGCAGGTCATGTTCATGATGGACTCCGTGACCCGTTTTGCGATGGCGTTGCGCGAGGTCGGACTCGCCGCAGGCGAACCGCCGACGACGCGCGGCTATCCCCCATCCCTCTACGGACGCCTGCCCAAACTGTTGGAACGAGCGGGTCCGGCGGGCACGGGCAACGGCAGCATCACGGGCATCTACACGGTGCTCGTCGAGGGCGACGACCTGAACGAGCCGGTCGCCGACACGATGCGGTCGATTTTGGACGGACATATCGTGTTGTCGCGCGACATGGCGAATCGCGGGCACTATCCCGCCGTCGATGTGCCGCGCAGCATTTCGCGTCTGATGCTTCAGGTGACGGCGAAGGACCATCAACTCGCCGCGCAACGCATCAAAACGCGGAAGACCTTATCCAGATCGGCGCGTACGTGCGCGGAACGAACGCGCTCATCGACTACGCGATGGACAATCTTGAGACGGTGAACGGGTTCCTGAAACAAGAGATCGGGGACCACGTCACGTACGGCGAGGCGGTCGCGCAACTGAAAACACTGTTGCCGCCCGCTCCACAAGCGACCGCCTAATCAGGCGGGACGCATGCGATTGAATCGCCTCCGGCGAAGGGTGAACTCCCTGAATCGGGGGGATTGGGAATTGATCGATTCGACCGCCACCTGATCGCCATTCACGGCGATGAGGGCGGCGTCAGTCAAGGCGTGTGCGTCAAAACACGCGCCGACGTAAATCGTGAGAAACGGGGTCTTCCACGACCAACGGCGAGCCGCCCTATGACGGTTCGCTTCACCGGGAGGGAACCGATGGCAATTCAACCGAAGCCCTCGGTCAATTTGCTCGACATTCTGCGTAACACGCAGGAGACGCGCTCGCCGTCGCAAACACAAGCGACGAAGGACGCGAAGTCGGGCGAGTTCCGCAGGGTCTTTCAAATCAAGACGGGCGAAACGTCCGGCTCTCCGCCGACAAAAGCGGCGGAACAGTCGGGCTCTCCGCCCACACTCACCAGAACGGAAAAGCCGGATAAAACGGCGGAGGCGTCTCTCGGCAAATCGACGCCCACCGCCTCCGAGCCAGCGCGCGCCGAATCGTCCTCGCAGACGACCCGCGCGTCCGTTTCGTCTCAACCGACGACGAACGACGCGAAGGCGTCCGCGACGACTCCCACATCGACCTCAGCGTCTTCTCAGACCGTGACGACGGCGGACGGCGGCGACAGCGCGACATCCGACGCGCTGAAACTCGCCAAAGCGATCCTCGCGGGCGAGACGATTGAGGAACCGAAGGGTGTCTCGGCGAAGTCGTCGGACGAGTCGGCAAGCACGTCAGCGAACCAAACGACAAAGCCGAGCGGCAACCAACCGCTCATGCTCTCCCCGATGGAAGCGGCGTCTCTTAAGGAAGCCGCGAAGAAGTCGGGCGTCTCCGTGTTGACCGGGACGAACCTCCCGCAACAGGCGCTCACCGAAGCGAACGTTGCCGCGACATCGGTCGCCTCGTTCGTTGGAGGCGACGCGCCGTTGGACGAGTCGATCCCCTATGCGGCGGGCGGCGCGGACGAGACGCTCCGCATCGACCCCGACACGCTGGATGTCGTCATCCCGGCGACGATCTCGCCCCGGGCTCAAAGCGCCAACGTCTCCCAGTTTGCCCGCGCAACGGCGACTTCCGGTCAAGAATTTCCCTCCGTCTCGCGGCGTGGGGAAAACATTTCCACCGAAGGTCTGCTGCGCGCGCTGGAGCAGGAAGTTCTTGCCTCCTCCGAGCAACTCTCCGACGCGCGGAACGCCTCGCGTCAAGGCGTGTTGATCGACTCCCCGGGCGAGGTGGTGGACGAAGTGTCGCTCCGCGCTCAGGCGGCGCAATTCCGCTCGAACACGCAGTTTGCGGTCGATCCGCGAGCGGCGCGTCAGGCGCGGATGCTCGGCGGCGACCTGTTGGCGGCGCAAACGCGCCAAACTCAGGGCGGTGTTGGCACGCTTTCTGCTTCCAACGCATCACGTTCGATGGACGCGCACTTTCAAAGCGCGCGAGCGCTGACCGGACGAACGACGGGTCAGGAAGACAGTCCGCGATTCAACGCGGCGTTTACCAACCCGGTGGATCGGTCAACCTTGCAGTCGGCGCAGACGATCCTGTCGCGTCGCGCGGCGTTTCGGGCGTTCGGTGGCGACCGCAGCCAACTGGTTGATGCGGAACCGAACCCGATCCGTCAGCAAGCCGTCGAACATCTGATGCGGGAATACGCCCGCACTCAGGATGCGAGTTCGGCATCGTTTGTGCGTCAGTCGCGCGATGGAAGAATGAAGGCGCCCTCAGCCGAGAGCGCGAGCGGCTTCCGTTCCGACTGGTCGGACTACCGCGCGGGCGAACACAACGCCCAAGCAGCGTCCGGCGTGAACGCGCAAGCGGCGCAGGTAGCGCAAGCGTCACCGAACACGACAACGGCTGCCCATCAGGGCTATTCACCGTTGATCGAGTACTTGGCGCAGGAGTCGCGCAAACAGGTGCGTCTCGGCAAGCGCGAATTTCGCATCCACATGAACCCCGAATCGATGGGGAGCGTCGATCTCGAAGTCGTCATGGAAGGCAACTCGCTCGTCTTGAAATTGACGGCGGCGTCCAAGGAGACGCAGGAGTTGCTGGAAGAACACATTGGCGAACTCGCGGACGCCCTC
>JAQBWJ010000160.1 GCA_027625215.1 Candidatus Poribacteria bacterium | reverse complement strand
CGCTTCCGCTCGGGTACTTGTCGATCCACAGCCGCACGCGGACGGGCACCGACTCCTCGCCGGGATTGTACAACCATAGTTCACCCAAACGCTCGTTCGTCTGTCGGGTGAAGGCGTCTGGCGATTCGTAACTGCGCGCGCGGGGGCGTCCTTGCGGGATACGAGCGTAATGGTCGCGCAGGGCGACGTACAGGTCGTTCACGACAACGCCCTCCACGATGACGGGCGGAATCCGATAACTCAACCCGAACGCGAGCCCGAAGTAGGAGGTCGGCGGCAGGTCGGGCGAAATGACGAGCGCGTAATCGACCGCCCCCCATCGCCACTGACCCGTCGCGCCCAACGAGAAGGTCGTCCCTTCGCCATCCACGTTCGGTTTGACGATCCCGCCGCGCACCGCGAACCAGTCGGCAACTTGCCGCTCCACGCCAAACCGCGCGCCCTCGTGCCATTCGAGCCGCGCCGTCGTGTCGCCGCGTTCGTAGGCGAGCCCGAACACGCGCAGTCGCGGGACGACCCGCTGCGGTTCGCCGTTCTCGACGCGCATCCACGCGCCTGACCGCCACCGTCCGCCGGAGGTGTTCGACATCCAGTTACGGACGCTCCACCCGACCGTCAACCCTTCGACGGGTGGCGTCCATTGAAGCCCCAAATCCGCGCTCCATCCCGCCGCGCCGCCGAGACTGCCGCCGTCCAGCGACGCGCTCTGCGTGCGGTAGTTCACCCCCGCTCCGAGTCCGAGCCGTTCGTGCAGTCGGAACCCGTACGCGGCGCGCATGCGGTTCTGTTGGAAGCCGAGTTCGGTGTCTTCGTAGTCGAGGCGGTTCCAGTCGAAACCGAGTGCGCGCGAGTCGGAGAGCGGGACGACGGCGGCGAGGTAGTTCCCGCGAATCAGCCCGAACAGGTCGGTGGTGAACGCCTCCGCCGAGTACGCCTCCAGCGAGGTCAGCGAGCCGACGTTCAGCGACATCGCGCTTGCGCGTCCCGGCGAGGCGATGCCCGTCCGCCCCATCCCCAGCGACCGCACGCCGACGGGAATTTCCGCGTCCACCGCCGCGACGCGCCCCGACAGCGCGCACCACGCCAGCGCGAACAACACGCTATAACGGAGGGCGGTTCGCGGATCCATGCGCTTCGTTCGTTATCGTTGTGACCGGGGACAAAGGGGGAACGACGCTACTCAAGGTGATTTTGTCACTCGTTCCAAATTACCACAGTCGTCCGTCGCGTCGCAAATCGCGCGTCGAACGAGACGATGTACATGCCGTTGGGGAGCGGGTTCCCGGCGTCGTCGCGCCCGTCCCAAAGGAAGGCGTGACGCCCCGCGTTGAGCGAGTCGTCCACAAGACGCCGCGCGAGCCGCCCGGAGTCGTGATGGATCGTCACCCGCGCATGTGTCGGACGCGGCAGTTCCAGCGAGACGGTCGCCACGGGTGGAACGCGACCCCCGCGCGGCGCGAACGCTCTCGGTTGCACGAACAGCGCCGTTTCGTCCGAAAACGTCGTCGGCGCGTCGAACCCTTCCACCAGCGCGTACTGCCCGAACGACGAGACGGGAACGCGCATCCACCCATTCTGGGAATCGACCGTCCCGCCGATCCATTCCCACCGATTCGCGCTTTCAAACCACCGCATGATCGCCACGCGCTCACGCGACTCGCCGAGCCGCATCTCCAGCGTCGCGGGTTTGATCGGGTCGAGCGTCGTCTCCTCCGGTTCGATCCGCACGGCGCGGACGACCTTCCGCCCGCCGATGGACTCCAACGCGAGCGCGTTCATCGTGACGGAGCGGTTGTCCGGCAGCGCGTTCGGCGGGATAAGCAACCGCGCGTCCGCCGCGACGCTCGACGCGACGCCGCCCGTTCCCCGCGCCAGCAGCGGCGCGATCCGCACCTCCGTCACCACGACGGACTGATGCCCCACCCGGTCCTCCGCGAACAGCCGGATCGCCGCGTTGCCGCTCAGTCCCGGCGCGTTCCATCTGCCCAGCCGACCGTTCACCACGCCGACGGACACATCGTCTTCAACCGGAAACCAGCGCCGCGCCGCCGTCGGCGGGTCCGCCGACCATTCCAGCCGATAGAAGGCGAAGTTCGCGTCCGTCGCCGTGCCGCGCACCTCGATCAGCCCCGCGACCTGCTCGCGCTCCGTCGGGGCGCTCAGGACGACCGTCGGCGGCGAGTTGTCCACCTGTAAGGAGAGGAACTCCGGCGTTCCCGTCAACCCGACCTGATCGCGCGCCGTCACCCGCAGCGTCGCGCTGCCGTTGATGCCGGACGTGTCCCACTCGGTCAAGATTCGCACCGTCGGCGAGTCGTTCTCGACGGAGGCGATCACCTGCCACGCGCCCGTCCCGATCTGATAGGCGATCTCGTACGACGCCAGATTCTCGTCCTCCACCGTCCCGTCGATCACGACAACGCCCGTGACAAGGCTGTTCTGCTTCGGCAGCGTCATCAGGATGGTCGGCGGCGCGGCGTCCAGCGCGATCACGGCGGACTCGCGCGACGCGGCATTTCCCGCTCGGTCGGTAACGGTCAACCGAAACCTGAAGTCGCCATTGAGGTTGCCCGGCGACCAGTCCGCCTCGACCCGCATCGACGCCGGTACGACGCCCTGCTCGATCACGTTCCACGACTCTCCCGGCGAACGCGCGTATTCGAGGCGATAGCCCTCCGCGTTCTCGTCCTCGATGGTTGCGCCGACGCGGATGGGCGCGTTGCCGCGAAACGGCGTCGTCGGGAGCAGGTCGAAAACGACGACCGGATCGACGTTGTCAAGCCGCACGGTGATCACCACCTCTTCGGCGTACCCGTTGTCATCGACGCCGCGCGCGCGGAGCTCGTACGCGCCGTCCGCGAACGCCGTCGTGTCCCAAACGTGCAGCGTCGCCTCGACAACGGACTCCTGCCCGGATGCCAATAGCGTCCACGCCGTCGCGCCGCCGGGTCGCGCTTCCACCTGGTACGCCGTCAGGGTCGCGTCGCTGACCGTGCCGAAGATCGTCTGAGCGCCGGAAAGCGTCTGCCCGTTCTGAGGGAGGAGGATTTCGACCGTCGGTTTGGCGGACGGGTTGTTGAGTTGGACTTCGCGCATGGCGGTGGCGACGTTCCCCGCCGCGTCGAACGCTTGCAATCGCACGGTCGTCAGCCCGTCCGCATTGGACGTGTCCCAATCGACGGTTGGTTGGACGCTCGTGCCCGTCACGGGCGGCGGCGCGCTGATCGTCCTCCAGTCGGCGTCGGACGGGTTCGCGCGTTGGGTGTACTCAACGCGATACCGTTGCAGGTTCGCGTCGAACGCCGAGATTCGCAGCGTGACGCGCCCTGAGAGCGTTTCGCCGGGCAGCGTCAACGTCGCCGTCGGGGGCGTGTTGTCCACCGTGATCGAGACGGTCGCGCGGCTCAAATGCGCGGTGTCGTCGTCGCCGTCCTTTCGGTCGCGGACTTCCAGCGTGATCGCGTACGCGCCGTCCGGGACGCCGCGACTGTCCCACTCCGCGAGCGTTCCATTTGTGATGGGTTGATCGGAGGCGATCACCGCGCCGTCCGGCAGCGTCAGGACGTACCCCTCGAAGTCGCTCTCATCGAACGCCCTCCCAACCACCGACACCACGCCGCGCGCGATGTTTCCAACCAGCGGTTGAAGGATCACCGCCGTCGGAGGCGTCAGATCGACAAAAAACTCGGCGCGGGCGGGGGTGGGATCGACCGCGCCGGTGCGATCCACCGCGCGCGCTTCGACAATAACCGTTTGTCCGTTCGGCAGGTTGTCGAGAAAGGCGTCCGACCGCAGTTGAGGCGGCGACCAACTGCCGACGACACCGCCTTCCGTCCGTCGCACCGAGTAGCGCATCTGGTCGGGAGGTGTGCGCGCGTCGCCGCCGCTGAACTCAACGAAGACCGACGAGTTGCCGTAGACCCCGCGCGGCACGCTGAGGAACCGCGTCTGCGGTGTGAACGATTCCGCTCGTTGACGCACGAGTCCGCCCGTCCCTCGCCCCGCGAACCAGAGGTTGCCGTTCGCATCTTGGGTGATTGCGCGCACGCCGTCGGGAGGAAGTCCGTCCGTCGGGGTGAACCGCACCCACAGCCCGTCCGCGCCGCTGTCGAGTTGTCGCAGCGCGACGCCTTCATCCAGCCCGACCCACAACTGTCCCGCGTTGTCCTCGAACAGCGCGCGCACCGAGTTGCCGGGCAGCCCGTCCGCCAGGTTGAACTCGCGCCAGTCTTCTCCGTCGCGGCGGTACAGCCCGTCCGACGTGCCGACCCACAACTGCCCGCGCGAATCGACCAGCAACGCCCGCGCCTGCACCGGCAGCGGCAGCGCGACCGACTCGAACACGCCCTCAAAAAACCGATACAATCCGCCGCTCAACGTCCCGATCCACACCGCGCCGGACGGCTCTTCCGCGAGCGCGACGGGCGAGTAAAACTCCGGCATCTGCCACGACTGCCAGTTGCGCCCGTCGAACCGCGCGATGGAGCCGAGCGAATCGACCCCCACGTCGTCGCCGAACAGACGCAGCGTCCCCGTCCCGACCCACAGGTTCCCCGCGAGGTCGAACGTCAACGACAGCACTTCGTTCGTGTTCCCAATCGTGCCGGGACCGCGCACCGTCTCCCAACCGCCTTCAACGGGGATGCCCAGACCCGCCTCCGTGCGCGTCGTGCCGACCCAAGGCGCGCCGTTCGCGTCGAGCGCAATCGTCTCGATGCGGTTGCCGGGCAGCCCATCAACCGATGTGAAGGTACGCCACACGCCCTCGTTCAACGATGCGACGCCCCCTAACGTCCCAACCCACAGCGTCCCGGTCATGTCGGCGGCGAGCGTCGTCACCTCGTCGGAGGGAAGCCCGTTGGTCGAACCGAAGCGGCTCCACGCGCCGTCCGCCAGTCCGACGCCCGCCGTCGTTCCCACCCACAGACGCCCCTGAGAGTCCGTCAGCACCGACAACACCGCGCTCGCGGGAAGCCCGTCCGTCTGCCCGATGCGTTCCCACACGCCGTTGAACCGATGAAGCCCGTCGTCGGTCGCGGCGTAAAACGCGCTGCCGTAGGTCGCCAGTCGGTTGACGGGGGAGAGGCCCGGCGGCGCGAACGGTTCGCCCCACACGCCTCGATCAAAAAAGAGGACGCCGTCGCTCGTGCCGACCCACCACTGACGCACGCCGACCGACAACAACGACGTGACGCGCGGGACCGTCTCGCGCTCCGGGTACGAATAGATTTCGGGCGGCTCGCTCGGCGACGAGACGCGCAGCAGCATCGGCGCGCCCGTCCCTTCCGCCTCCTGCAACGCCCAGGGGATGCCGTCCTGACCCGGCGCGACCACCCACACGACTCGCGGCAAGGGCTCGGTCGTCGGCAGGTACGGACGCCACATCGCCCCGACCCAGAAGTACAACCCCTGCCGCGTCGCCGCCCAGACGGTCATTCCGTCGCCGAGTCGGGCGAGCGTCAGGTCGAACACCTCCGTCGCGGGGAGCCCTCTGTCGATGGGATCGACGCTCCATTCGCCCGTCGCCGAGCGAACCAACCGCGAGACGCCCGCTGCCGTCGCCACCCACACGACCGTCTCGCCGTCGTCCGTCACGACGAGGTCGCGCGTGTCGTTCGAGGCGAGCCCGCGTCCGCGCGTGAACGTCTCCCACAACCCGTCGAAGCGGCTGACCCCCCCGCGCGTCGCAAACCAGATGTTGCCGTGCGGGTCTTCGCGGATATCGCGCACGACATCGCTGCCGAGCCCGTCCACGCGGGTCAACGTGTGCCAGATGGGGGAACCTTCGGACTGCGCCGATACGGGTGGGACGATCAGCGTCAGGAAAAACGCGGCGACGAGCGCAAACCAACGCAAACGGACGGCACCAGCCCCTCCGTTCTCCGCAAAGAGAAAGGCGCGGAAGAGGGCGTTGCTCTCTCCTCCCGAACGGTACGACATGCCGTTGCCACCATGAGGAATCGTTCTGCCCCGACGACTATCGAACGGTCATCGAACCATTAGCGCGCGACGCATCAACCCCTGCGAGTCGTCTCCGTCCGCCGAAC
>JAQBWJ010000159.1 GCA_027625215.1 Candidatus Poribacteria bacterium | reverse complement strand
CCCGCCGTGAACAGCCAGATCCCCCGCGTCGCTTTCGGGGCGAAGTGGGGCACGCTCGGCAACCCGCCGATGCGCGCCATCCCTTCCGTCGGCGATATCGCCGCGCGGACCGACTTCGGCAGCAGCGATCCCAACGCCGCCGCGCCCAGCCCGTGCGCCGCTTTCCCAAAGAAATGCCGTCGCGTCATCAGATGCTTGTATTCTTTGACCGGATCCATCGTCCGCTCCTCGCCATCGGCGATCACACACCGCAAAAAGGTTGAAAAAACTGTGAGGGGGCGCTTCATCTCGCACGCACGAAACCGTCCACGCGAGAGAACGATAACACGTACGCCCCACACGGATCAATCGGGGGCGAACCAGGGCTGTTCAGTTCTCCTCCCCTTGCAGGGAGGATCAAGGAGGGGTCGGTTAAAACCGTTTGTCCATGAGAGTCTTGTCCGACCCCTTCCTAACCTTCCCCTGCAAGGGGAAGGGACTTTCGGTTCCCTCTACGCGCATTTCGGCGAGAACTGAACAGCCCTGGGCGAACTTGCCGTATCATGTCGATTCGCAATAGGATGCCGTTTGACGGCGGGAAATACGAGGGGAATACGCGCCGCCTTGATTTTCCCCTCTCTCAACCACGCCGCCTGTTACTCTACGATTCTCCCCCTTCTCGTTTCCGACGAATGCGAGGTCGCCGATGAACCGAATCACGCATTGGGTTGTGAGCCTGTCGTTGGTTGTGAGCGTCACGGGAACCGCGCGCGCCGTTCAGGGCGACGGCATGGTGCTCTACTGGTCGTTCGATTCGCTGAACGGAAAGACGGTCGAGGACGAGTCCGGCAACGGGCGCGACGGACAGTTGATCGCGGGAGGCGGTCTTGTCGACGGGGTGCGCGGCAAGGCGCTGGAGGTCGTCGCGGCGGACGAGGTGCAGATCATCGACGACGGCGCGTTGAGCGGCATGGAGGAGCTCACGGTCGAAGTGTGGGCGCGCATGGACATCCACCAGCAGACGGGGCTGATACAGAAGGGCAGCGGTTGGGGGGTCGATATGAGTTACCTCATCCAGCCGTGGAGCGATCAGATGATCTACTTCGGGATTCTGAACACCGGGTCGCGCGCGATCTCGAAGCCGGGCGATTTTCCGCTGGGCGACTGGTTCCACATCGCGGCGGTGTACGACGGCGCGACGTTGGAACTGTTCGTCAACGGCAACTCCGTCTCGTCCGCGCCGCCGGTCGCCGGAGTCGATGGAATCCCTGTCTCGACGCAGCCGCTGCAACTGGGGAACCGTTTCGCGGGGATGGTGGACGACTTCATTCTTTACGAACGCGCCCTTTCGCCCGACGAGATCGCGCGCGACATGAACGGCGAGGTGCTCGCCGTCCACCCGCAAGGCAAACTGGCGACGCGGTGGGCGTCGTTGAAAACGACCTCCCTCAATCAGCCCCTTCGATTGACACCTCGTCCATGACGCCTCTACACTTGATGGCGACTTTATGGGAGAGCGCGATCGATACTAATTCGTCACAATTACGAGGCATCACCGCCTTTTCCAACGACTTCCCTTTGATTTCGCTTACGGAGCAAACCGAACGATGACATATCTGACAGATGAACGGGTCGCCGTGCTGGGCGCTGCCGGAGCCATCGGCTCGAACTTGGCGCAGTCGATCTTGCAGTTGGGGATCAGCGGCAACGTCGTCATGTACGACCCGTTCGCGCAGGGGCTTGAAGGCGCGGCGGAGGAGCTCTATCACTGCGGCATTCCGGGCGCGAACGTCACATGGACGAGCGACATCGGCGAGGCGTTGACGGGCACGTCCTATGTCATCAGTTCGGGCGGCGCGCCTCGACGCGAAGGGATGACCCGCGAAGACCTGCGGCGCGACAACAGCGAGATCGCCAAAGGGTTGGGGCAGGATATCAAGAAGTACGCGCCGAACCTGAAGTTCCTCGTCGTCATCTTCAACCCGGCGGATATCACCGGATTGACGGCGCTTGTCCACAGCGGACTCCCGCCCTCAAACGTCTCGACGCTCGCCGCGTTGGATTCCACCCGGTTGCAGACCGCGCTGGCGCAAAAGTTCGGCGTGCGACAGGACAAGGTGACGGGCTGCCGCACCTACGGCGGTCACGGCGAGAAGATGGCGGTCTTCATCGGCACGATCAAGATCGACGGCAAACCGCTGGCGCAATACCTGCAAGAGGGCATCCTCTCGGCGTCCGACTGGGAGGAGATTCAGGCGCATGTGCGAAACGGCGGCGCGCGGATCATCCAACTGCGCGGACGCAGTTCGTTCCAGTCGCCCGCGCATGTGAGCGCGATGATGGTGAAGTCGGTGGTGGATGGGTCGGATTTCCCGTGGCCCTCCGGCGCGTACATCAAAGACGGCGACCACAAAGGCATCATGATGGCGGCGGATACGACGCTCGACAAACGCGGCGTGTCCTATCGCATCCCGGACGGCTCGCCCGAAGACCTCGCCGCGCTGAAAGACTCGGCGGAACACCTCGCCTCACTGCGCGACCAGACGATTGCCGACGGGATTCTGCCTCCGTTGAACGAGTGGAAGCGGTATAACCCGCACCTCTAAACCGACGGGACGCTATCCTCACAATGAAAAAAATGGTTGGGTGTCGGCGAGTGGAAACGCCTCGACCCAACCATTTTTTCGTCGGTAACATGATGAGGACGACGTTACTCCGTCGGGGCAGGTTCGGGTTCCGGTTGAGGGCGAACGCCGATGAGTTCCCAATCGTCCGTGCGGAAGGGAGACGCGGGGAGTCCGGCACCGTTGAACAGGTTGCAGACCGGAGACATTTCCCACCCGTAACGCGCGGCGACCGGATTCGGCACGTCGGGGTGCGACACGACGACGGCATCGCTCTCGATGGTCGCCAGCGCCTTCACGAACTTCCGGTCTTCACCCGCGACGGTGAAGCCGACGAGCTCGCCGTTGCCCGACCTCAGACCCCACCCGTTCGTGAACTTGACGCGGAGTTTGCCGTCTTCCACCATTGCCGAATCGTACGTCGGACCGACATGGGCGATGTCGCGCCCGTATACGTCGGCAAGGGCGACACGCGCCAATCGGTCGGCGACGCCGTGCTTGTTGCGCGGATGGATGTCGTTCGGGTCGCCGAGATCGACCGTGACCGCCATGCCCGTATTCGGCAGCGCGAGCGTTTTCGTCTGGGCTTCGCGGAGTTCCGCCCACAATCCCTCCATCGGTTCGCCGAGCGTCGTTGTCCAGGGGCGAGTTGCACGAAGAGGAACGGGAAATCGCCCTGATGCCAGCGGTTTCGCCAATCGGAGATCATCGCGGGAAACAGCGTCTCGTACACCTTTGGGCCCGCCGAGAAACTCAGCGCGTTCGATTCGCCCTGATACCACAACGCGCCGCGCATCGCGTAGGGAATCAGCGGCGCGATCATCCCGTTGAACAGGGCGGCGGGTCGGTGCGGGGAGGTTTCGGGGTTGGCGGTGTTCGTTCCGGCGGCGAAGTCGGCTTGCCACGTCGCGTAGGCGTCGTGGATCGGTCGGAGCGCCGGGTCCGCTTCGAGCGCGGGGAGGCTCGTCCACGCTTCGGCGAGCGTGCCGCCCCACGCGCTCTCGATCAACCCGATGGGCACGCGCAGATCGTCGTGGAGCCGCTTGCCGAAGAGGTATCCGACGGCGGAGAAGGACGACGCGACGTTCGGCTCGCAGACCGCCCAAGGGAGGGGGATCGTCGATTCCGGTTCGCCGGAGACGCGATGCGGGACGCGCAGGAGGCGGATTTGAGGGTTGTCGGCGACGCTCGTCTCGTACGCGCCGTCGCGCGCGCCGGAGAGCGACCATTCCATGTTCGACTGCCCCGAACAGAGCCACACCTCGCCGACCAGCACATCGCGCAGGACGATGCGGTTTTCGCCCTCGATGGAGATTTCGTAGGGACCTCCGGCGTGCATCGGATCGAGACGTACCATCCATTTGCCGTTGTCATCGGCACGGGTACCAGCCCACTCATCGCCGATGCGGACGATCACCGTCTCGCCGACGGACGCCGTTCCCCAGATGGAGATGTCGCGCCCCTGCTGCAATACCATGTGGTCGCTGAACAGCGGCATCACGCGGACGTACGCGAATGCGGCGGTATGAATCAATGCGAAGACGAGAACCGCCAGCGGTGTCCAGAGGCGGTTGGAACGGGGTGTTGTCATGTTGGAAGTTTCCTCCTCATATCCCTTGCGATTATGAACGGTCTCCATCGGGGGAGCGAAGGGAACTGTATCGGGGAGGGTGGAGCGGGCACAATGGCGGCGTGTCGGGATAGAGGGGGGATGGTTTGGCTTGAAGGCGCGCTCTATGGGATCATTTCTGCGAACGGGGAACAATCGCTTAGTCGCCTTCCCGCTCATATAAGAGGAAGCGCGTTGCCAAGTTGATGCGAGACACACAATCGAGCTCGACGCGGACGGCGAAGTGAGCATCCGCCGCGTTGAAGCCTTATAGATGGAACACGCGATGTACCTGAAACAAGTCGCCGCCGACACGGATAGCGACGCGCTCCGCCGTCTCCGCGAGCAGGGCGGTTCCGTCCCCGAAATTCTCCACCTGTTCGCGTACAAGTCCCACACGCGTCATCTCGGTCGGTTTGTGGAGGGGGTGATGAGGGGCGAGTCGCCGCTGTCGCCGGGACTGCGGGAGATGATCGCGGCGTTTGTGTCGGGGAGGAATGAGTGCGCCTTCTGTCATCGCTCGCACACGGAGGCGGCGGCGCAACTTGTCGGGGAACGCGACGTTGTTCTCGGCGCGATGGCGGACTACCGCGCCGCATCGCTCTCGGAGAAGGAGCGCGCCCTGTTCACGTTTGTCGAGAAGGTCGTGACGGCGGCGCAGCAGGTGCGTCAGGAGGACGTGGACGCCGTGTTGGACGCGGGGTGGTCGGAGGAGGCGTTGTACGACGCGATCACCGTTTGCGCGGTGTTTCAGTTCTTCAACACATGGGTCGGGGCGTCGGGGGTGGCGGACATGACGCCGTTGGAGTACGCGCAGTCCGGCGCGCGGTTGGCGACGCTCGGCTACGCCCGCGAGGACGAAAGCGGCTCGTAATGCGACATGACGCTTACCCACCTGTCCGAAACGAGATGGAAACCGCCATCGACTCGTCATCGATGGAAACGACGCTGCCGACGACGAAATAGGTCGTGTTCGGTCGGAGCGGTTGATTCGGGTTTGGCAGCAGTCGAACGGAGACGGACACATCGTTGAAACCATATGGATCGTTTCCGCCCGTCACGTCGGTCCATTCGAGATTGTCGGTGCCCTCCAGCAATTGAACGTTCGCCGAAGCGATCAATTCAGTAAACTCGAGCTTGATGCCCTGATTGCTGTAGAGGCGTCGGCTGACGTTGGTGGTGCCATCGCTTGGCGACGACCACTTGATCGCCAATCCAGGAAACACGTCTCCCGTCGCGTCGTCGATAAACGGAAATCCAAGCGTCGTGGACCCGCCTTCCCACTGAACAACGAAGTCCGGCGTCAACGCCTGAACGATTCGGGTGTTTCCCTCACCATAGGCGGGTAGAGTCTTCCCGTCCACATTCATGCTCTCTGCGGTGACGGCGCAGGGGTCGTGGTCGAACGTGAGGAGGATTCTCGATCCCGCCGGAACGGCGGTGCCGTTTGGTGGGGTCACATCTGTCAGCGTAGGAAACCCCATGTTCGGATGCGTCGTCGCTACATCCCACCATGAAGACGAATACGATCACGAGAACGCACCGGTACATCTCATACTCCCTCACGAAAACGATTGTTACTTTATACATCGAGAGATGAGGTCGCACAAACGTCGACACCCTGATACGGAGGTGAAGCGTTGCCGCCATCCCCTTTCATCCCGTAATCTGTTCCCTGCCACCGCGAACTCTCTACTTTCACCACACGACGATGAAACGCGCCACCGATGCCCCCACTGTCCCGCTACACCGAGCGCGTCGCCGTCGGGCTGCTGCTGATTGCGGCGTTCTGGCTGCGGGTGCGGCACGTCGGACACAAGGCGATCACCTATTGGGAC
>JAQBWJ010000158.1 GCA_027625215.1 Candidatus Poribacteria bacterium | reverse complement strand
TCGCGTGTTTCAGGTGTCGGTGCCGACGTTCATCGATGTTCCGGTGGGACGCATTGCGAGCGTGCTGGCTCCTCTTGGGTTGGTGACGCTTGGGGCGCAGATTGCGACGGTGGATCGGATTGAGCGGTGGTCGCCGTTGATTCTCTCGTCGGTGACGCGGCTGTTGATCGGACCCGCCATCGGGTTTGGGCTCGCCTACGCCTTCGGGTTGTCGGGAATGATCGCCCAAGCGCTTGTCGTGTCGAGTTCCGTGCCGACGGCGATCAACACGGCGTTGCTCAGTATCGAGTTCGACAACGAGAAGAATTTCGCGGCGCAGGCGGTGATGCTCTCGACGCTGTTGAGTATCGTGACGGTCAGCGTGGTGATCGCTGTCGCGCAGGTGGTTTTCCCATTGTAAGCGCGACTCGTTTTCGTGTTGAGTGTGGTATATTACGGAGGGGAAAAACTGACAAGCGCAGCCGACCTCGAAAGGAATGAGACGCTCCCATGACAACGTCTATCTCGCTGGAACGCATTTCACCGACGACGAAACGGCGGTTTGAGGTGTTGGCGAAACGTTGGAAGTCTCAAGCCGAACTCATGTCGTCCTCCCGCAAGATGGCGGAGATACCGGAGTACGGGGAAATCATCGCGCTTGGCGACGACGCAATCCGCTTGATCCTTGATGAGTTGCGGCGCGAGCCTCACTTCTGGTTCATCGCGCTGGAACGGCTGACGAAGCGCGACGACATCGTTCCGACCGAACACAAGGGCGACATCGACGCGATGGCGAAGGATTGGGTTCGATGGGGTGAACGTGAGGGCTTCATCCTGTGATGCCGGAAGGGTGGGCTGTTCGGTTCCCCAACCTGACGGTCGATGAGTTCACTGAGGAGAGCCCGGCGACTCGGCGTTACAACTGCATCGCGTTCGCTGCCGGGATTGAAGATGCTTGGTATGACAGCGAACTCGGCTGGTTTGACGATACGCCACAGGGAAGAACGATAGGGCATCTGATCGATGGCTTTGAATCCGTCGGTTATGTCGTTTGCGAAGACGGTCAACTGGAAGACGACCATGAGAAGATCGCCTTATATGCGAACGACGATGGCGAATGGGAGCATACGCAGCGCGTCAACTGACGACGGGTCGATGGGTCAGTAAGATGGGCGGTAGTATCGACATTGAACACGCATCGCCGGACGCGCTTGAAGGTTGGTTTTACGGGCGCGTGACGCACTACATGAAACGACAGCGCACCTCAGACGAGAGGTGATGTCCGACATGAAAAAGGTGGTGATGAATTTGTCTGATCACCACCTTTTCCACATTAATCTGAGAAACGCCCGAAGCCTACTTCACTTCCCACATATCGCCTTCTTCGAGCAGCGCCTGCAAGTCCGCCTCGCCGCCTCGCGCGACCTCTTTGTCCACCTGCTTCTGCAAGTCGTCTTCGTAGACGGGACGTTCGATGTTGCGGACGACGCCGACGGGTCGCGGAAAGCCCTCGCGCTCCTGAAACGTCGCCAAGATGTCGGAGAGCGTGCCGTAGCGGTCGTGCTCGTCGTGGACGAGCAGGTCGTCCATCGAGACGCCCTCATCCTTCAGCGAGATGACCTTCGGCTGAAGCCCGTCCAACCGAATCCCCTTGTCGCGCGCCTTGCCGAACACCATCGGCTCGCCGTGTTCGAGGTAGAGAATGTGGTCTTCCTTCGTGTCCTTGTCCGTCATCGACAGGAAAGCGTCTTTGTTGTAGACGATACAGTCCTGGTAGATTTCGACGAACGCGGTGCCCCGATGGTCGTGCGACCGCTTCAATATCTGCTGGAGGTGTCGCGTGTCGCGGTCGATGGTGCGCGCGACGAACGAGGCGTTCGCGCCCAACGCGATGCGAAGCGGGTTGAACGGCGCGTCGATGGAACCTTGCGGCGTCGAGTACGATTTCTGCCCGACGGGAGAGGTCGGCGAGTACTGCCCCTTCGTCAACCCGTAAATCTGGTTGTTGAACAGGAGAATGGTCGCGTCGATATTGCGTCGGCAGATGTGAATGAGGTGGTTACCGCCGATGCTCAACGAGTCGCCGTCCCCCGTGACGATCCACACGTCCAGATCGGGGCGCGTTGCCCGCAAGCCTGACGCAATCGCCGGAGCGCGTCCGTGAATTGAGTGGATGCCGTACGTGTTCATGTAGTACGGGAAGCGGCTCGAACAGCCGATGCCGGAGATGAACACAGTGTTCTCGCGCCGCACGCCCAGATCGGGCAGCGTGCGTTTCATCTGCGCGAGGATCGAATAGTCGCCGCAGCCGGGACACCAACGCACGATTTGATCGGACTCGAAATCTTTCGCCGTGTATTCCGGTAGTGGGGTGTCTTGAGTTTGCGCGTACGCGGCTACGGTTGCCATCGTCTTCCTTTCGGTCATCCCTCAAATGCTCCATCCGGCGTGTCGTTCGCCGACGGTTTGGAGGAGGGCGAAACGGCATGTCAGGACCGATCTCAACAACGTCGTTTCCGTCAGATCAACTCTAGTATCTGTTCTTCCAGTTCCTGCGCGCGGAACGGCAGCCCCTGTATCTTGTTATACCCGATTGCGTCCACCAAGTACTTCGCCCGGAGGAACGTCCGCAACTGACCGGAGTTCAATTCGGGGACAAGCACCTTCTTGAACCGCTTCATCACGTCGCCGAGATCGCTCGGCAGCGGGTTCAACCAACGCAGATGAATACGCGACACGGACTTGCCGAGTTCCCGCTGACGCTCAACCGCCGTGCGGATCGCGCCGTACGTGCTGCCCCAACCGACGATCAACAGGTCGCCGCCCTCTTCGTCCCCGAAGATTTCGGTGGGGGGGATCTCCAGAGCGATCCGTTCGATCTTTTCGGCGCGATACTGCGTCATCTTCTCGTGGTTGTCGGAATCGTAACTGACGTTCCCGCTGCCGTCCTCTTTTTCCAACCCGCCGATGCGGTGTTCGAGTCCCGGCGTACCCGGCACCGCCCACGGACGCGCGAGCGTGTCCGCGTTGCGGCTGAACGGCTCGAACCCTTCGGGGTCGGTGTGATAGTGCACGTCAATCGGGACCAACTCGGCGGCGTTCGGGATCAACCAAGGCTCCGATCCGCTGCCGACGTAGCCGTCCGACAGCAGGATCACGGGCGTCATATACTTCGTGGCGATGCGCGCCGCTTCGTAGGCGACGTCGAAGCAGTCCGACGGGCGCGACGTTGAGATGACAGGTAACGGCGTTTCGCCGTGTCGCCCGACAATCGCTTGGTACAGGTCGCTCTGTTCCGTCTTCGTGGGAAGACCCGTGCTCGGACCGCCGCGTTGGATGTTGCAGATGATCAACGGCAGTTCGACGCTCGCCGCGAGGCTGATGCCTTCCTGCTTCAACGCGATGCCAGGTCCCGACGACGCCGTGACCGCCAACGCGCCGCCGTACGCCCCACCCAACGCCGCGCAGATCGCCGCGATCTCATCTTCCGCCTGAAACGTCTTCACGCCGAACCGCTTGTACGACGCGAGCTCGTGCAAAATGGTGCTGGCGGGGGTGATCGGATAGCCCGCGTAAAACAGTGGCAGCCCCGACTTCTGCGACGCCGCGATCAACCCAAGACAGATGCCCGTGTTGCCGTGAAGGTTGCGGTACTTGCCGGGAGCCAACGGCGCGGGTTTCACCTCGTACGAGGTCGCAAACAGTTCGGACACGTCGCCGAAGATGTAGCCCGCCTTCAGCGCGGTCACGTTCGGCTCGATGTACTTGTCGCGTCCGGGACGGTCGAAGTACGACGTGATCCACCCGATGGTGTGTTCCAGCGGTCGGTTGAACAGCCAGAAGATCAACCCAAGCGCGTACATGTTCTTGGTGCGCTCGATTTCGCGCTTCGTCAGTTCCGTGAAGTCTCTCAGTGCGTCCGCCGTCTGCTGCTCCAGGTCGAACTTGAAGACTTGGTATCCGTCGAGGCTTTTATCTTCCAACGGGTTCGAGGCGTAGTCCGCCAGTTTCAGGTTCTTCGCCTGAAACTGCGACGTGTTGATGATCAGAATGCCGTTTTTGCGAACGAGCGGCAGACTGACCTTCAACGCGGCGGGGTTCATCGCCACGAGCACATCGACTTCATCGCCGGGCGTGTGGATGTCCGTGCTGCTGAAGTGGATTTGAAAACTGCTGATGCCCGCCAACGTGCCAGCCGGAGCGCGAATTTCGGCGGGAAAGTCGGGCATGGTGCTGATGTCGTTGCCGAGCAACGCCGTCGTTTTGGTGAACTGGTCGCCGGAAATCTGCATCCCCGACCCGGAGTCGTCCGCGAACCGGATCGTCACGTCTCGCAGAACTTCCTTTTGCTTAGCCATGTCGTCGCTTTCACTCCCGCCATAGGATGGGCGTTTGCCTATGCCCCTTCGGGCGTTTCCATCGGCTTCCGTTCAAAGGGCGTCGGAGGCAGATTCAGCACTTCCACCGGAAAATGGTCAATCAGATGTTCCATGATGTTTCGCACCGAAATCACCGCTTTGACGTGGTGGTCGTCGTCCACGACGGGGAGGTGTCGGTAATGTCCGTCGTGCATCAGTTCAATCGCCTGAGCGATGGACTCGTTCGCGTGGATCGAGACGCAGTCGGCGACCATCAGTTCGCGCACCGACTTCTGTTGATGTTGCTGGAAGTTGGGCGCGATCTTCAAGAGGACGTCGCGTTCCGTGACGATACCAACGAGCACATTATCGTCCACGACCGGCAGACAACCGACGCGGTACGCCAACATCGTCCGCACCGCGTCGCCGATGGTGGCGGTGACTTCGAGCGTCGCGTGGTTTCGCATCGACAAAGAGCCGATAGGGGCGTCCAGTTCCAAGTCCGGCAACCGCTCCCCGTCGATGTCGAGTTCTTCCTCAAAGCGGTCGAGGTCTTCCTGCAATGCGTTGACCATGACGTGTTGTCTCCCCCATGTTTAGGCGCGCTCTGCCGCTGTCAAGCCCCTGCGTCGAGGCGTCCCGCGAGAAAATCGACAACCATCCGGACGGAGACGACCGCCACCGGACGGTTGTGCAAATCGACCAGCGGGATATGTCGGTATCCGCCGATGTGCATCTGATGGAGCGCGAACACGATGCTGTCGTCTTCGTGCAACACTTCGGGACGCGGGGTCATCACGGCGGAAATGGGTCCATCGACGGCGTCGTCGTCTTCGTCGTCGGCGAGTTTTCGGAGCACGTCGCGTTCCGTGAAGATTCCGATGAGCTCGCCGTCGTCGCCCGTCACGAGGACGCACCCGGCGCGGAGTTCCTGAAGTTTGGCGATCACCTGACGCACAGTGGTCGTCGGCGACACGCACACGGGGTCGTGAACGCGAAGGTCGGTAATCGGTCGTTGCAGTTCTTCGGCGCGCATACGGTGGAAACTCCCTTTACCGTCCGAGACGAAGCACGCGCGGAGGCATCGGACTCCACTCGGAATTATGCGACACGAACTCCGGTCGTTTCAAGAAACGGCGGTGGGCGTTTGTCGAAGTTCGGTCCATTTCCTCAGTATGAACGATTCCGGGCGAAGACTCAACCCGACTTGGCAGGAGAATCCGATTTAGGTGGTTGAGAGTTCCGGCGACGCCGCGCGTTTCAGCGAGCGCAACACGAAGCCGATCCCGATAACCGTCCCCGCGATGCCGAGGGGCCAAAAGGGATGTCCCACTCCCCGCGCGATCACCGTGTCGATTATCAACCCCATCGCGGGCGCGGCGATCATCGTGACGGTGCGCTGCGCCTGATTCTCGATGGAGAGCACCGTCGCGGCTTGGGAGTCGTCGCCCGCCGCGTTGATGCGCGCCACCAGCGCGGGTCGCCACGCATTTTGCAGCGTGTAGAGCAGGACGAAACCGACGATCAACGCCGCGTTCCACCCGAACCAGCCCGCGACCGCGACGACCGCGAACAACGTCGTAAACGCGATCCACATCCACCGCGCCGCCGCGTCGTCTCCGTTCGCCCAACCGCTCAGTCGGAAGGCGTTGCGGCTGGCGAAGGCGGACATCAGGTGAAGCACGCCGTAGATCGGGGCGACGAGCAGCGCGACCTGCTGCGGCTCC
>JAQBWJ010000157.1 GCA_027625215.1 Candidatus Poribacteria bacterium | reverse complement strand
GCGGTACGGCGAGAACACGGGTCAAACGTGCGCCGTACTCGTCACGACCGAACGCAAACCGGAGGTGATGGCGGCGTACGTCAAGCATCTTCATGATTCGGGATTGGCCCCGACCTGCGTCGTCAACGGGGTGACGGATTCCGTCGCGGGAACATCGGAGGGCGCGGCGCTGTTCATCGACGGGGGCGAGCCGTACTTCCAAGAACGGCTCCGCGACAAAACGTTCACTCTCAGCCCCGACTCGTTCTTCCAGCCGAACACGGAAGCGGCGGAACTGCTGGTCGGCGTCGCCGAGCGGTACGCGAACCTCTCCGGCAGCGAAATGCTGCTCGACCTCTACTGCGGCGTCGGTGTTTTCTCGATCCTGTTTTCGAGTCAGGTGTCGCAGTCGGTGGGGATCGAAATCCTGCCCGCCGCCGTCATCCACGCGACGCAGAACGCCGATCAGAACGGCGTGTCGAACGCGCGTTTTCTCGCTGCGAACTTGGATGAGGGGATACACGGCTTTCTCGGTTCGACGCGACCCGATGTCGTCATCACCGATCCGCCGCGCGCCGGGATGCATCCGAAAGCGGTCGCCGCGCTGCGCGATCTCGCGCCGTCGCGGATCGTCTATGTGAGTTGCCACCCTGTTCCTCAGGCGGAAAACATCGCCGCGCTGTGTGAAGGCGGGTTGTACGACCTCGCCGAGATGCAGCCTGTCGATCTGTTCCCGCAGACACCGCACGTCGAAAACGTTGCGCTGCTGAGGCGTAACTGACGACTCAACACCCCTCAAAGTTCGAGGAGTCACCTCACATCGGATTCTCACGACCGATCTGTTCAAACCGCGACACGCGCCCGTCGGGGGATGCGATCCACCGGCTTGTGACCGCGTTGCGCGCCGCGATGGAAGACGCCGCCGATCCGGACAAAGCGCCCAAGATGCAGGCGTACATGAAAACAGTTCAACCGTTCTACGGCGTCCAAACGACGGAACGACGGAACATCCTGCGCGACGTGATCGCCGACGCGCCGGTCCGGTCGCGGGTGGAATACGACGCGGTCGTTCTGAACCTTTGGGGAGGGGTGTACCGTGAAGAGATGTACCTCGCGCTGGACATCGCCGAGCGCGTGAAAGCCTACCGCGACCTCGACTCGTTCCCGCTGTACGAACGGCTCATCCATGAATCCCCCAACTGGGACACACTCGACGCGGTGATAATGAGCCTCGTCAGCCCGCTCGTGATGAAACACCGCGAGTTGGAAGCGAAACTGATCGAGTGGTCGGACTCCGACAACTTTTGGGTAAGACGCGCCTCGTTGCTCGGTCATGTGAAGCACAGAGCCGCCACAAATACGGAACTCCTTTCCGCGACGATCTTGAAACTCGCCGACGAAAAGGAGTTCTTCATTCGCAAGGCAATCGGTTGGGTTCTACGGGAGTACTCGAAGACCGATCCCGATTGGGTGAGAGCGTTCGTCGCGGCTCACGATGCCGAGTTGTCGCCCCTCAGCAAGCGCGAGGCGTTGAGACGCATTCCCGCCTGATGGGCTCACTCGTACGGGTTCCGCCGATTCGCCGCGCTCGGCGCCCGCATGATCGCCCGCTGTCGGTCGGACAGCCCTTCGTACTCATCCGTGTTGTAGTAACGGTTCGACCATGACAGCGGGAACGGGCTGTACTTGAAGAAGATCGTGCGCCGTTCGCCCGCGCCCTTCCAAGGCAACGCCGCGTGCGTCATCGCTTCGGTGAAGATGATCGCCGTCCCCGCCGGACCCGTCACCGCTTTGACGCACTCGTGCGGGTTTTGGGTGTCGCGCCATTCGTTCGGGAAGCGGAAGTTGCTTTTGTGGCTGCCGGGAACGCAGCCGAAGCCGCCGTCGCCCGGGTTCACGTCCATTAGGTTGTAGGCGGCGACCGTCAGCCCGTTGTACATCTTGCCGTTGTGATAGTGGTAGTACTGCGAGGCGTCGTAGGGCGTCGCGCCGCCGTGCAGCCCCGCGCCGATGGGGCTCAACCCCGCGCGGATCACGTCGAGATAGATGTGGTCGAGCCGGAAACCGCGCCCCAAGATCGTTTCGAGGTAGGGGAGCATCGTTTCGTTGTCGATCAAGTCGCGGAACGGCTTGCCCCAGTTTAGCAGCCCGCCGAACCGTTTGGTCGTGTCCTCCGCCTTCATGTCCGCCACCATATGTTCTTCAAGGAGGTCGTTCAGTTCCCCGACCTGATCGGCGCTCAGCGCGTTCGGCACGGTGACGTAGCCTTGCAGGTCGAATAGAAAGAGCTCTTGTTCGTTCATTCGGTTGTTTTCTCCTATTGTTCGTTGGGCAGTTCGCCAGTACGAATCGATGCTTCGCGGCGAACCGCCGACCCGACGTAAAAATCGAACTCGGTCAGTCGATTCAGCAACTCTCGAACCGAGGGGACGTATCCTTTCTGTTTCGCCCGCACGAGTATTCCAACAGTGCCTGTAATACGCATCTTATGTTGGAGCGCTGCCCGTCGCGCCGCTCGATCATCGAGAATCAAAGTCCCTGTACCGAGTTCCGACCGTAATAGGATCGCTTCGCGCTCACCGTCGCCCAATTGTGGCGGCAACGGGGGATTGAGCTCAACATTTGATGTGGTGAGCGGTAGATGCTCAATCCACATTGGCAGCGCCATTCCTTTGGAAACTTCGCGCACAACGGCAGACGGAGCCAATACCCGATGAAAGAGATGACGAACCAGATCAAGATGACCGATTTGATCCAATGCGATCAGCGGGCTCGAGTCAACAATCGCCAACTGTGCGTCTACAGTCGGCTGATCGTTTCCATTTCGTGCGCCCATTCATCGGCATCCATTTCGATGTATGGAATCCCACGTCGAGATGCGTGCTTGATGAATTCGACACGATCCATGTTCAGAAGTTGCGCCGCGCGTCCGCTCGAAACCTCGCCTTGCCCATACAACGCAAGCAAGATCAACTCCCGGACCGAATCCTCAATCGGACGCGATGGATCGGGCAGCAGTTCGATCAGATCGTTACCGATATCGACGACATGATTTCCCATGAATCGATTTTTCCACTTCGACTAAATCTGCGGCACGCGAATCGGCTTTTTCTCCACCGCCGAGCGGTTCGCCGCAATCGTGATCGCGCACGTCCGCAGCCCGTCCGCGTAGTCCGATTTTACCAGCGAGCCGTCGTTTTGGCGAATCGCTTCCATGAAGGCGTGGTCGATGGACTCGAACGACGCTTCACCCGTGACGGGGATCGTTGCCGCGCCGTCAGGTCGCACGGTGATGTCGCTGCCGCTGAACTGAATCCGAATGTGTCCTTCGACAACGAGCTCGATCCGAGAGCCGCCGCCGCCGTTCACCAACGCGGAGGTTGTCGTGATATAGCCGACCGCCCCGCTCGCGTACTCCAACAGCACGACTTCGCAGTCCGGGATCGTGTTGTTCTGCTGGTCGGTGTTGATCCTGAGCCCCTCTTTTTTGTGGACTTCGACCACCTCGCCCGCGAAGCACCGCAGCAGGTCGAGTTGATGCGTCGCCTGTTCGTGCAGCATCCCGCCCGACTTCGACATGACGCGCCACCAGTGATCGGTTCCGCCCGCGATGCCTCCCCATCGTTCCGACACCGCCATCCCGACCGCCTTGTCGCCGATCCAGTCGCGGAGCGCGTCAACGGCGGGGTGATACCGCAACTGATACCCCACGCACGACAGCACGCCTTTGCGATCAATCGCCTCTTTCGTCTTCAAACCGAGTTCCATCTCGGTGACGACGGGTTTCTCGACGAAGATGTGCAGACCCGCTTCAACGGCGGCGAGTTCCGCGCCCTCATGGGCGAACGGCGGCAGAGAGTGGTACACCGCGTCCAACTCGGCGGTATCGAGCATCTTCCGCCAGTCGGAGAACGCTTGACCGCCGAACTTGTCCGCCGATGCCTGAGCCCGCTCCAACGAGATATCGCAGCACGCCGCAACTCGCACCCCGTCCATATCCGACAAACGTTTTAGGTGCCCTTGCGCGTTTCCGCCCGTTCCAACGTATCCAACTCGAATATCCGCCATTGTTCCAGTCCTCCGTTTTGGTGGGATGTGTGCCGTACTCTATGACTCCAAGTGGTTCATGTCAACGCTTTGAACGCGCCTCCGTGAACGACGTTATCTTGACCATGCGGCGAATCGGCGGCTATAGTCCTCCCATGCCGCACACCATCCGACTTATCAACGCGACGCTCTACACGCCGGAACACACCGCCGCGACGGAAATCACTTTCCGCGACGGACGCATCGTGGCGATTGGCGAACGCCCCGATATTGAGGCGGACGCGACCTACGACGCGCAAAACGCCATTGTCACACCGGGACTGATCGACTCGCTCGTGCACGGCGGAGGCGGCGCGGCAACGATGGACGCCTCCCACGACTCCGTCTATCGTATCGCGGAGTCGCACGCCCGCTTCGGCACGACGGCGATCTGCTGCGGGTTGAGCGCCGCCCCGATGGACTACTTGACGAAGGTGGTGGACGCGATTGGGGAAGTCGCGCAGAACCCGTCCGATACGGGCAGCCGCGTGTTGGGGGTTTATGTCGAGGGGAAGTTCGGCACGCCCTCCAAACGCGGGGCGCACGCCAAAGAGCATCTCGGCAAACCGACGGTCGAGGCGTTCAAAACGCTGTGGAAGGCGTCGCGCGAGACGATTCGCATCTTTTCGTACGCGATTGAGGAGGACGGCGGGCTGGAACTGACGCGCCACCTCGCCGAGCGTCAAGACGAATACCGCAACGTTGTTCCGACGATGGGACACACGAACGCGGACTACGACCTCGCCTGTCGCGCCATCGACGCGGGCATCCGCCGCGCGACCCACACGCTCAACGCGATGACCCCGATGCACCACCGCAACTTGGGCGTCGCCGAAGCGACGTTGGACGACCCGCGCGTCTTCGCTGAGATCATCGGCGACGGACTTCACGTCCACCCGACATGGGCGCGGCTTATCATGCGGTTGAAGGGGTCGGGCAACGCCGCGCTGATTACGGACGCGCTTTTCGCCGCCGCGTTGTCGAGCGATCAAGTGTCCACCACCTTCGAGCGCGATGAGGCGTCGAGCTCGCTTGTCACCCGCGAAGGTCGTCGCGTCTTCCTACGAGACGGCGCGTTGTTCCTGCCGGACGGCACGCTCGCCGGGAGCCGCATCACCCTGAACGACGCCGTCCGCAACGCCGTCGCGTGGGGGGCGTCCGTCGAGGACGCGGTGCGCCTATCCACCCAAAGCCCCGCCCGCAACCTGAGCCTGTCTCGCAAGGGCGAACTTCGCCCCGGCTACGACGCGGATATCGCGGTCTTCGATGCGGACTGGAACCCGCTCGCCGTGTTTGTCGAAGGGCGCGAGATCGTGAACTGCCTTCCCCGTCTCTCCTGAAACAGAGTCGCGCCCCGCCTCGTTCTCACCTTCACAAGGGGGAGTCCGTTTTCCAACCCGCCGACGATCAAACAAGGGACGCTAAACAATGGCTGACAAACAGATGCACGCCTGGCGCAACATCTACCATCACGGACACGACCCCGACGCTGAAATCGCCGCCGTCAACGCGATGGAAGACGCGCTCGGCGACAAGCCCGACGCTGCGGGGCACATCCGCGCGCTGATAACGAGAGTGGATTCGTTGTCCCACTACAAAACGTTCGACAACATCCTCTATCTGCTGAACGCTATCGGCGAGATGTCGTACGAGGGGATGCCCGTCGTCGATGTTCTCTGGCGACACGAACACATCGAAGACGACTGGCGCAACCGCGTCAAACGTTACGCAACGGCGTGCGGCGCGTGGAAAGATGGGGTATCGTTGGCAGACGCGAAGCAGGCTCATCCCGACAACGGCGAGGAACTCACCGATGTGTACGACGCGCTCGGTGAATGCGACGCGACGAAGCGTTGGCTCGCCGCCTGCATGACAAAGACGTTGAAGGAGCTCGCGTACACGCCCGACGATGTGATCGCCGAGCACGACGATGAGGCGTATGTGACCGCGATCTACCGCACCTTGCTAAATCGCGCGCCGTCGCCCGACGACTTACAAAACCGCGTCAACGAGTTGGCGGACTGGAAA
>JAQBWJ010000156.1 GCA_027625215.1 Candidatus Poribacteria bacterium | reverse complement strand
CTACCAACTCGCCATCGAAAACACGGACGACGTAACGTTGAAAGCCGAGATTCAGTACGAAATCGGCGACAACTACATGGAAGCGAAGGACTTCGCCAGCGCCGCGACCGCCTATCGCGTCGTGTTTGAAGTGTATCCGACGAGCCAATACGTCCCGGCGGCGCGTTACGGCGTCGGCGAAGCGTACATGTCGTTGGCGAACTCGAACACCTCCGGCGACACCATCGACCGCGAGAACTTTGCGAATGCGCGAGCGGCGTATCAGGAAGTGCTGAACGAACATCCGGGTTCGGAATACGAGTCGCACGCGACCTTCAACATCGGCGAAGCGTACTACCAGACGAAGGACTACGAAGATTCCCTCCAGTGGTACGAAACGGTGATGGACCGTTACCCCGAAGACCCGCTCGCCCCGTACGCGCTCTACGGCGCGCTGTGGAGCCTGAGCGATCTGGGACGCAACGACGAAGTGCTGGCGCGCGGTCGCGCGTTCATCGAAGCGAACATGGACAACCCCGACTTCGACCTGCAAGCCTCCGAAATCCAGATGAAGCTCGGCGATATCATGTTCGAGGCGAAGGACTTCCAGGCGGCGGCGGAAGAGTACGGTCGCGTGTTGAGTTTTGAAGACCTGCCGAAGTTCTACGCGGTGAAACTGCGTTCGTACTACCAGCAGGGCGTCGCCTATTTCCAACTGGGCGAACACGGCGGCGGCAACGATGCCTATGCGAAGGCGATCCCGCCGTTGAACGAAGCGGTTGCGAAGTACAGCGACAACGTGTTCAACTTCGACTACGATTTCCCGGAGCGGATCACGTTCCTCGAAAACTCGATCCTCAACAAGGCGCACGTTCACGAAAAACTGAGCCAGTGGGCTGAAGCGCGCGCCGCGTACGCGTTGATCAAGACGGACAGCGAGAACTATCCGAAAGCGCTCGTGCTGATCGCGGAAGCGTACGAAAAAGAGAAGAACATCGATCAAGCGATCAACAACTATCGCGCGATCTCCCAAAACACGGCGCTCGGTGAAACATGGCAGTCGCTGGGCGCGATCCGCCTCGCCGACCTCCTGCGCGGCGAGGAACGTTGGCAGGAAGCGGCGGACGCCTACGCGGGCATCGTGACGCAATACCCGACGAGCGAGTACGTGAACGCGGCGCAATACCTCGTCGGCGTTTGCTACTACTCGATGGAACCGCGCACGGCGGCGAACCTCGCCAACTCCATCGCGGCGTTCCAAGTCGTGCTTGACACCGCCCCCAACAGCGACAACGCGCCGGACGCGCTCTACGGGATGACGTTGTCCGTCAAGACGCTCGCCGAACAGGGCAGCGAAGACTGGCGGCGTGTCATCACGCTGGCGGACCAACTCGTGTCCGACTACGGCAGCCGCACGGACGCCCGCGCTCAGAAGGCGGTCAACGCCGGGAACCTTCTGAAGGTGTTCGCGCTCGAAAAACTGGGCGAAGGCGGCATCGAGGAGATGGTCGCCAGCCTCACTCAAGTGGTCATGAGCGAATCGGCGGACGAGCAGTCGCGCGTCTCCGCTCAGTTGAAGATCGGCAACCTCTACTTCGAGGCGGAACGCTACGAAGAGTCGATGCCTGCCTATGAAAAACTGGGCGACCTGTTCCCGCAAAACGAACACGCCGCGTTGGGTTACTATCAAGCAGCGGTCAGCGCGTACCGTCATGGCGAAAACGTCGCCAAGACGAATGAAAACGCCGCGACCCCCTTCTTCCGCAAGGCGGATGAACAGGCGGGCAAGGCGCTCACCTATCAACTCGACAACAACCTGATCGTCAGCGTGAACTACACGCGCGGTCTGGCGCAGTCCAAGACGGGGAACCTTCCCAACGCGATTGAATCGCTCAAGAAGGTGACGGCGCTCGAAGGACAAGTGAGCGACCCGCAGCGCGTTCCGCTGGTGGAAGCGGCGTTCATCGAACTCGCCAAGTTGTACGTGCAGATGGGTCAGTTCAACGACGCGGCGGCGTCTTACGAGACGGTCGCGGCGAAGTCGGCGAACCCGGACATCAAGTCCCGCGCGCTGCTCCAAGTGGCGGATATCTACGAAAACCAACTCGGCGACATGGACAAAGCGGTTGAGAACTACCTCTCCGCCTCCGAAATCGCCGAAGGCGCATACGCGGCGCAAGCGTTGTATCGCAGCGGCATTCTGTTGGCGCAGCAGTACGAAGGCTCCAACCCGAAGAACGCCGACTACGCAACTCGCGCCATCGCCGCGTTTGAAGCGTTGCAGGACGGTCACGCCGACAGCGAGAACTCGAACGTGCAATTGATGGTGGCGGACGGTGGCGTGCGCGCCTCCGACCTCTACGTCAAAACCGGCAACGTCACCGCCGCGCTGGAACGAGCGATCACCGCCCGCGACCGCGCGCTGCAAACCAACGACGTGGTTCAGCGCGTTCAGGCGCAGTACCAAGTGGCGAACCTGAAAGCGCAGCGGGCGCGCGCCGCGTTCGACTCTCGAGAAGGCGCGACGAACACCGCCTACAGGAACCAGTCCCGCGACGCGGTGCAGGAATACCTGAAGGTGTTGCAGTACGGCGAGCCGGTCGAACAGGCGCCGCAAAACGCGCGCGTGTTCATCGGTCCGGCGGTCTTCCAAGCCGGAGCGATCTCCTACTCGCTGCACGGGATGCAAGACCTCGAACAATCGTCTTCGTCGCTTCCGCGTTATGTCTCGCTTGTCGATAACGGCATCGTCACGTCGGATGACGAAACGTTGAAGACGGCGTTGTACTACACGGGCGTCGCGCTCTACGACCTCGCCCGAACGGTGGAATACCGCGACGGCAATCGCAGCGCCGATGCCTACGCTCGGTCTGCGGCGGCGTTGCAGCGACTTGTCGACCGATACTCGACCGACAAGGACGCGGGTCTGTGGCACTTCCAAGTCGGCGAGGCGTACTTCGCAGCGGAGCGTTGGCAGGAAGCGTTGAAGGCTTACCTGGCGATGGCGAAAAACCATCCGAAACACGCGAGCGCGGCGGAAGCGATCTACTCGGCGGCGGCGTGCTACAACAACCTCAACGACGCGGCGAACGTGTTCGCCACGTATGAGCGTATCGCCAAGGACTACCCGACCAGCGATTACGCCGCCGAAGCGTTCCTCACCGTCGGCGACGCGCGATACAACCAGTCGATTGATCTTCAAGGTCAGGCGAAAATCGCCCGACTGGAAGAAGCGATCACCCACTATCGCCGCGCCTCCGAGCATCCGAGCGCGCAACAGAACACCCGCAGCACCGCCGCCCAGTACATGGAGGAAACCTCCGAACTGGTGGCGTCGCTCATGTTCGAACCGATGGAACAGCGCATGAACAACGCCCTGAGCGCGGCGGATCAAAACGCCGCCGTCCTCAAGAGCATCGCGGAGTTCAAGAAACTGATCGCGGACTACCCGAAAACCTCGTCGGCGCAAATCGCGTGGACGAAGGTCGGGGACGCCTACGTCGCCATCGAACAGTGGCAACAGGCGCTTGACGCCTACAACGCGCTGCTGATGATCTATGTCGACCGAAGCACGGGGCGCGAGATGACGCCGGGTGATGAGTTCATCGCCAGAGCGCTCACCTACGCGCGCCAACAGTTCCGCTCGATCACGACCTACGTGCAGACCATCAAGACGCAGAACTGATCGCAGTTCGGCGTAAACCACACAAAAAAGCGGGCGTCCTTCACATGAGGGACGCCCGCTTTTATGTTATACGGATCGCGCGAATCGACGCGACGTTTTCGGTGGGGTTATAGATGCCCCTCCTCGATGTCGTACACATCGAACCAAACGTAGACGCGACGGTTGGAAGGGATCACCTGCGGGACATACCGTTCCATGAACTGCTGCGCGC
Source organism: Candidatus Poribacteria bacterium (assembly GCA_027625215.1). Taxonomy (GTDB): domain Bacteria; phylum Poribacteria; class WGA-4E; genus JAQBWJ01. Next base: position 2,220 of record JAQBWJ010000156.1, on the reverse strand, counting down.
CCGTCGGGAGTTCGCTGATCTTGAGTTCGCGCATTTGGTTGTTCCACGCGACGATCTCCGCCGCCTCCCGCGCCCGCGCGTGTTCGCCGATCCACGCGGCGACTTCCTCATCCGACGCGCCTGTGGCGACGTGCGCCTTGAATGCGTCGGGGTCGATCTCAGTGAAGTTCAGGAAGTAGCGGTCAAGCAGTCCGCCGTAGTTGTACAGACCGTTCGAGCCGTTCAGGACGGCGCGGCATTTGTCGAGAGTGCGCGCCACGACGACGTACCCTCCGAGAGTCACGCGCGGACTGCGGGGCGCGACTTTGGCAAGGTCAAGCGCAAGCGATTTCAGTTTGTTCGAGACGTTGGGTTCCGCCATGAGTTCCAATCATCCGGTTGTAAGAGGAGAAAACGTGATTGTGGGTCGTCAGAAGTTTGTTTGAAACACCGAGATTCTCACGTCGCCTCCTGCGCGAGGCTCCTCAGAATGACACAGGGTTGGTTGACTGTTCAGGAACTTATGACGACCTACTTAATACGACTTCAACTGCCCCCATGTGCCGACCAGTTTGTCGCCCGCCGAAACGTCTCGCGGGTTGCCGAAGTCCTGCACGGTGTCGCCCGTTATCCGAATGTTGTCGAAGTGCGCCGTCGCGTTCCGCGCTTGTAGGACGACCGTCCCGACCATCGGCTGATCCGTCTCGAAGTCGAACATCAGTTCATCGTCCAGATAAAGTTGAATGCGGTTGTCTTCCGCGACAATGCGCTGGTGATACCAACGGTCTTGCTCAAGCGGCTCGAAGTCTCGACGCGGGTTCACGGGCAGGTCGCCGATCCACCCGACCCAACGCTCGGCGACGAGCAGCGTCCAGTCGAAATCGTTGAACGCCGCCCAGTAGAAGTCGAGCAGCGTGCCCTTCGTCACGTCGTCACCGCGCACGCCGACGCCGACCATGCTCCGCCATCCGCACGCTGCGACGAACGTCTCGGTGATCTTAAAGTCGCACTCAAAAACGATGTTCGTCCAGGTGCCGTCGCCGATCTGACGGATGCTCTGCCAGTTGCAGAGGTCTTCGGAACTGGAGATCAACACGCCGTCCTCAACGACCCAATCCACGTTGGGATCGCCGACGTTGTAGAGTCGCCAGTGGTTCTCGCCGTGCTCGAAGTCGTCGAAGTACGTTCCCGCAAACAGTGGCACGGAGATCATCGCGCAAAGGACCCACACACCCGCGAGAACGAATCGCGCCATCGGAGCCTCCCCCTTCGTTTACCCGACCCCTGAACTGTGACGAGACACGTAAATATCCCGCGCAGTGTAATTCTTTTCTCAACGAAAAACATCGCATGCAATGGAATGGATTCGGCGGTTGCGTTCAAGGCGCGTTTCCTTGATCCTACGCGCAACGCCTCGCAGCGAAATCCTCGAAGGAGGTTGCAATGGACAAAGACACCATGACCCTCGAAGAGAACTACGCCTTCGACATAGGCGGGTATCTCATCATTCGCAACGCCCTCACCCCGCAACAGTTGGACGGCTTGAACCGAACGCTCGACGCGGTCGGTCGGAGCGACGGGATGCTCGGTTGGGAAACGCCACACCGCGAGCCGTTCCGCGACCTGCTGGTGCACCCCTTGCTCGTGTTCTACCTGAACCAGATTTGCGGCAACGGGTTTCGGCTGGAAGGGTTGCCCCGACTCGTCGACGACGACGCCGGAGACGCGACGGGTCGGCTTCAAGGCGGCAACGAGCCGCGCGATCCGGCGCGGGCGTACTACTACCAAAACGGGCGGCGGCAGTGTCAGAGCGTGATGGCGTTGTGGGCGCTCGCCAACGTGAATGAGGGCGACGGCGGACTCGTCCTTGTGCCGTGCAGCCACAAGAGCAATGTCGAAACGCCTGAAGAGTTGTTGTCGGGCAAGGATGACATGCGGCTCGTCGTTCAACCCGCGTTGAAGGCGGGCGATCTGCTGTTGTACGCGGAAACGCTCACGCATGGATGGCGTTCGTGGCGGGGCAAGGGCGAACAGCGGTTGCTCCAATACGGGTTCGCGGCGCGCGGAGCCGTGCTGAACGCCGGGACGGGCGATCAGGCGGCGGAGATGCCAATCCCCGACTGGATGGTGGAGATGCCCGAAGAACAACGCGCCGCCGTCTACAAACCCGGCTTTCGGGACACGAACCCGCCCCCGACGCTCATCTCGGACGGGAAGACGAACCGCATCGCCCAAGAGCGG
>JAQBWJ010000155.1 GCA_027625215.1 Candidatus Poribacteria bacterium | reverse complement strand
AGGCCCACATCCCCGACCCAATGCGCCGCCTGAGCGCAGCAGACAGTACTCATCCCGCAGAAAGCCGAAGACGTGGAACGACACCTTCACCACATCGAGCGCGGCATTCTCCGCCATCCGGTTCAACGTGTCGATATCTTCCAACTGCAACGTCACCGCCGGGGAGTCGGGGACGAGTCCCTTCACCCATGAGGTAAACACGAACGTGTCGTTCGGGCAGGGCGTGTATCCAAGTGTGAGAGGGGTCATGTCATCCATCCTTCAAGATGCGTGACGGTCTTCAGAGTCGCGTCCGTCACGGCGGAAGCGGCATCGCCGATGCGCCACGCAGAGCGGTCGCGGTCGACAACGAGGTTGCTGATGCCGCGCAATTCCAAAAACGGCGTCTCATAGATCGCGCAGACATGAGCCGCCGCCGCGCCCTCCATGTTCTCGCAGATCGACCCGAACCGTCGGCATAACTCGTCTCCCACCGATTGTACCCCCGTCACTTGGGAGAGCGTCAAGAACGACCCGACGCGCGCGCCCGTCAACGCTGCGACGCTTTCAACCAGTCCGCCATTCAGCGGGAAGCGATTGAATCGAGGCGGGTCCGACGCGACGACGGGGAACCCGAACTCGTCGGAAGGCTTCCAACCGTCGGGTGTGATCACGCCGAGATCGCCGTAAATCTCCTCCGACGCGCACGCGACCTCGCCGATGCGTAGTCCGCCGCCGAGATACGCGCCACCGATCCCGAACTGCAACACGACACCCGCGCGACGCTCATTCAACGCGACCGTCAGCGCGTGAGCCGTATTCACCACACCGATCCCCGCAACGATCACTCGGACTGCGACACCTTCGATCATTCCCGCGAACTGAACGAAACCCTGTCGTTCCGTCCTCGTCACCGATTGTATCGAGGCGATCAGCCGAGAGGCTTCTCCCTCCGTCGCGCAAAGTAGTATCGGGTCGGCGCTCATGTCGGGTGTCGTCTCTCGGTAGTCCGCTCGCGCATAACTCTTGGCAGTTCCGGCACGCTCATTGTATTCATGAAAGATGTACGTTTCCAACATGTTTGCCTGAACAACCGAACGCGCTTAATACTCACGATGTTGCGACCGGAGCCCTTGCGTATGCCGATGATTGCCGTCGAAAACCTGACGAAATCGTTTCAGATCGCGGAGCGTCGGGCGGGATTGTGGGGCGCGTTTACAGGGATCGTTCACCGCAAATACCGCACCGTTGAGGCGTTGAAGGGCATCTCCTTCACGATGGAGCCCGGCGAACTCGTCGGCTATATCGGACCGAACGGCGCGGGCAAGTCGACGACGATCAAAATCTTGTCGGGCATCCTCGTCCCGAGCGGCGGCGTTTGCAGCGTGATGGGTCGAACGCCTTGGCGCGAGCGCGTCGAACACGTCCGCAATATCGGCGTCGTCTTCGGACAGCGGACCCAACTTTGGTGGGATTTGCCCGTCACGGAATCGTTCGACCTGCTGCGGGACATTTATCGCGTCCCGACCGCCGACTACAACCGATCCCGCGACGAATTGATCGCCCTATTGGACCTCGTCCCGCTGCTCAACACGCCCGTGCGACAACTCAGTCTCGGTCAACGGATGCGGTGCGATCTCGCCGCCGCGCTGCTCCACACGCCGACGCTCCTGTTCTTGGATGAACCGACCATCGGGCTGGACGCCGTCTCGAAACTCGCGGTGCGCGACTTCATCAAGCGGCTGAACGAGGAACGCGGCGTGACCGTCATCCTGACGACGCACGATATGGACGACATCGAGGCGCTCTGCAAGCGGGTGCTCATTATCGACGAAGGCGCGATCTACTTCGACGGGACCGTCGGCGACCTCCGCGCCAAAGTGACGAACGAACGACGACTCACCATCGATTTGAAAGACGAATCGGCGACACTGTTGACCGCCGACGCCGAAGAAGTCGCCCGCGACGGACGTCGCATCACGCTGCGCTTCGACCCGAACCGCGTCACCGCCGCCGCGCTCATCCGGCAGATCATCGCCGAACACGATATCGAAGACCTGTTCGTTGATAACGCGCCCATCGAGGAGATTATCGCCCGCCTCTACGGAGGACGGCGCGCATGATCGAGTCCTTGACGCCCTATGGAGCGATTCTCTCGGCGCGTTTCCGCACGTTACTGCAATACCGCGCCGCCGCCATCGCGGGATTGACCACGCAGGTCTTTTGGGGTTGGATTCGCGTGATGATCTTCGAGGCGTTTTATCTCTCCTCAGCGTCGGAACAGCCGATCAACCTCGCCGACGTCATCACCTACATCTGGCTTGGACAAGCCTTGTTCCGCTTCATCCCTTGGGACGTGGAAAAAGACATCCAGCAGATGATCCGAGACGGCAACGTCGCGTACGAGATGCTTCGCCCCGTTGATGTGTACTGGCTTTGGTTCAGCCGAGTCGCGGCGATGCGTCTCGCGCCGACCATGCTCCGCGCCGTGCCAATGGCGGCGATGGCGGTCTTGTTCTTCGGGATGACGTTGCCTCCCTCTTGGTCGGCGTTCGGCGCGTGGTGTTTGGCGACGTGCGGGGCGGTCGTTTTGGCGTGCGCGATCACTACTTGCGTGACGATCACCCTCATGTGGACGGTGTCGGGGCTTGGGATCACTCGTTTACTGCCCGGTATCGTGATGGCGCTCTCAGGGATGTCCATCCCGATCCCCTTGCTGCCGGACGCCCTGCAACCAATCCTCCTCGCTCTGCCGTTCGCGGGACTGATCGACATGCCGTTTCGACTCTACTTGGGCAATCTCCCGCCGAACGCTGTCTGGTGGACGTTGGCGATTCAAGGCGCTTGGTCGCTTGCGTTCATCGCGTTGGGGCGTTGGTTGTGGTCGCGCGGTTCTCGTCGCCTCGTTGTGCAGGGAGGGTGATCGTGCCGGACGCTCTTCGCCTCTACTTCAAGTACATCGCTCTCTCGATGCGCGGGCAGATGCAGTACCGCGCGTCGATGGTGATGACCGCATTCGGCTTGTTCTTCAACATCGGCATCGAGTTTGTCGCGGTGTGGGCGCTGTTCGCTCGATTCGGAGAGATTCGCGGTTGGCATCTCGCGGATGTGGCGATGTTGTACGGCATGATCAACATGTCGTTCGCGCTCTCGGAAGCGGTCGGACGCGGGTTCGACACGTTCGACAGATGGTGAAATCCGGCAACTTCGACCGTATCCTGCTCCGCCCTCGCAGCACCGTTTTGCAACTGTTCGGGCAGGAGCTCCAACTGATGCGTTTCGGTCGGTTCGCGCAGGGGTTGCTCATTCTCACCTGGGCGACGATGACGCTCGACGTGACCTGGACGGCTCCGTTGGTCGTCTTGTTGATCGGATCGATTCTGGGCGGCGCGGCGATCTTCTGCGCGTTGTTCATCCTCCAAGCGACGCTCGCCTTCTGGACGACTGAAAGCCTCGAAATGATCAACACCGTCACCTATGGTGGCGTCGAAACGGCTCAGTACCCGTTGACGATCTATCGCAAGTGGTTTCGGCGTTTCTTCATGTACGTGATCCCGTTGGCGTGCGCGAACTTTTTCCCCGCCATGACGATCCTCCAACGAGAAAGGTCGTTGGGCTTCCCCGTCGGGCTCGGTTGGATCGCGCCGTTCATCGGGATCGTCTTCTTCCTCGTCTCGTTGCGGGTGTGGGGGTTCGGCGTCCGTCACTATCGCTCGACGGGCAGTTAGGAGCGTTGCCGCCGCGAGACGCCGTATGATAGACTCGCGCCCGAACCGACAGGCACGCATCCGAACGATACTTAGGGAGAGTCTCCGTGGCAGACACGATACGCGGCGCGGTCATCGGGTATGGCGCCGCTTTCAACATGGGCAAGCATCACGGTCGCGCGATGAACGGCACCGAAGGCATCGAAACGGTCGCCGTCCTCGACATCGACAAAGCGCGCACCGAAGCGGCTAAAGAAGATTTTCCGGGCATCAAGACCTTCAATTCGCTGGACGACCTGCTCAAATGGGGCGAATTCGATGTGGCGGTGAACGTGCTGCCCCACAACCTGCATCACGCGCTGACGCAACCGTGTCTGCTTGCGGGCAAGCACGCGATCATCGAAAAGCCGTTCACGATCACGATTGCCGAAGCGACCGAGATGATCGAAACGTCCAAGCAAAAAGGGACCGTCCTGACCGTCCATCACAATCGCCGTTGGGACGCGGACTTCTGGACGCTCAAAGGGTTAGTGGCGAGCGGCGTTATCGGTCAGGTGTTCAACGTCGAGATGTGGGGTGGTGGCTACGGACGCCCGAACCCCGACTGGTGGCGCAGTTCGAAGCGCGTCTCCGGCGGCGCGTTCTATGATTGGGGCGCGCACTACCTCGACTGGCTGTTGAACGTGTTGCCCGCGAAGATGGTCAACGTGACCGGGTTCTTCCACGACCTCGTCTGGCACGACATCACCAACGAAGACCACGTTCATGGCATCATCCGCTTCGAGGACGGAACGAGCGCGGACGTTCAGATGTCGCAGATCGCCAAAGTCGGCAAACCGCGTTGGCGTCTGCTCGGTTCGCATGGGGCGATTGTCTCAGGCGACAACAACTTCAAGGTGTACTCGGAGGTCCCGGGTAAGCCGAAGGAGCAGGAGGTTGCCTATACGGGGCGTCCGGGTCCTTCGTTCTATCAAAACTTTGTTTCGCATGTGAACGACCGCAGCGTCCCGCTCATCGTAACGCCGGAATCGGCGCGTCGCGTGATCGCCGTTCTGGAACTTTCCGAGAAGTCGTCCCGGTCGCACATCGCCGAGACGGTCCCTTACGAATTCAGTTGATATTGCCGATCTTGAAGCGTCTCCGCGCGCGAGAGGCTTCACCGTTACTAACGTGATGCGAGCGTTCACCAATGCGAATCGGCGTCGCGCAGTTCTTCCACGAATCCAACTCATTCTGTCCTTCGATGACGACGGAGGAGCACTTTCGCGCCGACGCCTATTTGACAGGCGACAACCTGTTCGACCGCTGGCGAGACACGGACTCCGAGATCGCCGGTATCCTCGATGTGGCAGGGGAAGACCTCGATATCGAGCTGGTTCCCGTGATTGGCGCGTGGTCGTGGCCCTCCGGTCCCGTGACGGACGTAGTTTACGTGAAAGTCGCCCGCGCGATCATCAGCGCGTGCTTGGAGGATAGGCTCGACGGCTTGCTGCTGTGTCTGCACGGCGCGGCAGTGACTGAAACGCACCTCGACGCCGAGGGCGACCTGCTCGACGCGATCCGCCACCGCGTCGGTCGAGATTTCCCCATCGTCGCAACGCTGGACTTCCACGCGAACGTTTCACCCCGTATGGTGGAATTGCTGGACGGCTTCGTCGGATACAAGACCTACCCCCACGTCGATTACCGAGAGCGCGGACAAGACGCTTGCCGAATGATCGCGTCGATTGCGCGCGAAGAGATCGCGCCGACCATTGGCTATTCGCATCCGCCTCTGCTCTTTGTGCCGCAGCGTCAGTGGACGGCGTATGACCCAATGCTGCCGATCATGCAGCGCGCTCACGAGATCGAACAACACGACGACCGTGTTCTCGTTGCGAACGTTTTCGGCGGGTTCTGCTACAGCGACACGCCGTACGCCGGGTTCTCCACTTCCGTCATCACGAACAACAACCCCGATCTGGCGCAGTATTACGCAGATGAACTCGCGCAAATGGCGTGGGACAATAGACAGAAATTCGTGCCCGAACTGCTCTACGTGACGGACGCGGTGACGCAAGCTGTGAAAGCCTCCGACGGGCTGACGGTGCTGGTGGACATCGGCGACAACATCGGCGGCGGCACCCCTGGCGACGGGACGGGGGCGTTGCAGGCCGTACTAGCGTCGGGGCTGCCGCGCTGCGTCGCGGTGATCAACGACCCGGAGGCGGCCCTTGAGTGCCACCGTGCCGGAGCGGGCGCCAGGCTGAACCTGTCGATCGGTGGGAAAGTGGATCACTTCCATGGGGAGACCGTGTCGGTCTCGGCACAGGGGGTGGGGCTCAGTGACGGCATCTTCCAGCTGGAGGATCCCCACTCGCATCTTGCCTCGATTGCCGGCACCCGGATCGACATGGGGGCCAGCGCTACGGTC
>JAQBWJ010000154.1 GCA_027625215.1 Candidatus Poribacteria bacterium | reverse complement strand
AAAACTGGAGAGGCGACCGACCGACCGCTCCCGCGTCGCCATTCATCGAGCGTTCTCCGCCTTCGACATTTTGCGTCGCGCCTCATACAACAGAATCCCCGCCGCGACGGAGGCGTTCAGCGATTCAATCGCCCCAAACAGCGGGATATGCACCAGGGTATCGCACGACTCCGCAACCAACCGAGCCAACCCATCCCCCTCGCCGCCAATCACGACCGCAGTCTTTACTGCAAAGTCGTACTGGGTGAAGGGAATTGACTTCGCGTTTTCATCCGATTCCGCTCCGACCACCCAAAACCCCGACTCCTGCAACCGCGCAATCGTCTGCGCGATGTTTGCCACTTCGATGACGGACAGGTGCTCCGTCGCCCCCGCCGACACTTTCGTGACGGTCGCCGTCACCCCTGCCGCCCCTCGTTTGGGGATGATCACCGCGTCCGCTCCAACGCATTCCGCCGTGCGGATGATCGCGCCAAGATTGTGCGGGTCTTGAATGTGATCAAGCAGCACGATCAACGCGGTCGAAGCCGTTTTGACTTGATCCAGCAGTTCATTCAGACTGGAGACTCGTCGATCCGACACGAGCGCGACCACCCCTTGATGGTTTGCGCCGTCCGTCAGTTCGTCCAGATGCCGCCGTTCCACCGTCTCGACGGCAACGCCGCGCGACTTCGCCATGTCGAGCAGCGGACGCATGCCCTTGTCCTCAACGCCAGCCGCCACCAACACCCGTTGAACGCGACGACCCGCCTTCAACGCTTCCCGCACCGGATTTCGCCCCATCACATGCGCCATGCGTTCGCCTATCCAAAACGAAAAAGCCGACGGACGACCCCGTCGGCTCATGAATGTCTGTCTTGTCGTCCCTGAATGATCGCCGCCGTCAGACGGTCATCAGGTCCTCTTCCTTCTCAACCAAAAGCGCATCAACCTCTTTGACGTACTGGTCGGTCAGTTTCTGAATCTCATCCTGCGCGTCTCGGCTCTGGTCTTCGGAGTAGCCGCCCGCCTTCTCCGCCTTGCGGATCGCCTCAATCGCGTCCCGGCGCACATTGCGAATGGCGACACGCCCTTCTTCGGCGATCTTCTTGACCACCTTCGTCAGGTCGCGCCGACGCTCCTCCGTCAAGTCCGGGATCACGATTCGGATGATCGTCCCCACCGTCGAGGGCGTCAACCCCAGCGACGACGCCGAAATTGCTTTTTCGATCTCCTTGACGACGCCTTTGTCCCAAGGTTGGACCGACAACAATCGAGGCTCCGGCGCGGTGATCGTCGCCACCTGATTCAGCGGCGTCTTCGTGCCGTAGTACTCGACCTGCAACCCTTCCAACAACGCGGGAGACGCCCGACCCGTCCGCACCCCGTTGAACTCATGCAGCGTCGCCTCAATCGCCTTCTTCATTCGTTGCTCGGCGTCTTTGCTCTGTGGAGTCGGCATCTTGCTCACCCCTTCACCTGCTGCGGGCTGCGCGACTTATTCGCTGTCCGCATCCGACGTGATCGTCATTTCCGCCGTCGTTGAGTTCTGTCCGAGCGAGTATCGCGCGAAACGACGCACGACGATTCGCTCGCCCAACGTCGCAACGGCTTCTTTGATCAGCGTCTCGACGCTTTTCTTGTCGTCGCGGATGTACGGCTGGTCAAGCAGACAGCGCTCCTCGTAGAACTTTCGCATCCGCCCTTCCACGATCTTCTCGATGACCGCCTCCGGCTTGCCCTCGTTCTTCGCCTGATTGATGAGAATCTGGCGCTCTCGGTCGAGGTCTTCCGTCGAGACTTCCCCGCGCGACACATACTGCGGGCTTGTCGCGGCGACCTGCATCGCCAGTTCGCGTGTCAGCCCTTGAAACGCCTCCGTCCGCGCCACGAAGTCCGTTTCGCAGTTCACTTCCAGCAGTACGCCGATCCGGTCGCCCGGGTGAATGTACGAGACGACCAGCCCCTCGCTCGCCGAGCGACCGGACTTCTTCTCGTACGTCTTCATCCCTTTTTCACGGAGAAAGGCAATCGCCTTCTCCATGTTGCCGTCCGTTTCGGTCAACGCTTCTTTGGCGTCCATGATGCCCGCGCCGGTCTTGTCGCGGAGCTCCTTCACCTGTTTTGCGGTGATCGCCATGAGTTTGTCGTTCCTCCGTCAAGTTCGCTCGCGTCTTTTTGGGGCGTAGTCTTTATTCGTCGCCGCTGTCGTCGCTTGCGTCGGCGTCCGAATCGTCATCGGCGACCACCGCTTCCTCGGCATCCGGTACGGTCGCGTCTTCCACAACGACCGCTTGTCGCGCGGATCGGCGTCCCGACGGTTGTTCTTCCATACCGCCTTCGGTGCGCGCCGCGCGTCCTTCGATGACCGCGTCCGCCATCGCCGATACGATCAGTCGGATCGAACGGATCGCGTCGTCGTTACCGGGAATCGCGTAGTCGATGGGGTCGGGATCGCAGTTCGTATCGACCGCCGCAATGACTGGGATGCCCAGTTTGTTCGCTTCCGCGACGGCGATCTTTTCAAGCCGCGTGTCCACAACGACAACCGCCTTCGGGATAACGCCCATGTCCTTGATGCCGGACAGGTTTCGCATCAGTTTTTCTTTTTCGCGCGCGAGCGTTAACTGTTCTCTCTTCGGCAGGTTTTCCATGATGCCCGTCTCTTCCATCTCCTCCAACTGCCGGAGACGGTCGATGCTGCGGCTGATCGTCTGGAAGTTCGTCAACATGCCGCCCAGCCAGCGCTGATTGACGAAGAACTGCCCGCATCGCTTCGCTTCCTGCTCGACAATATCCTGCGCCTGCCGCTTCGTGCCGACGAACAGCACGCGCCCGTTCCGCCCCGCGACGTTCTTGACGACGTTGTACGCCTCGCGCGCCATGCGGAGTGACTGTTGCAGGTCAAGCAGATAGATGCCGTTGCGCTCGCCATAGATGTACGGCGCCATTTTGGGATTCCAGCGTTGCGTGCGATGCCCGAAGTGAACCCCCGCTTCGAGCAGGTTTTTCATTGTGAGTTCCGCCAAGACGGTTCTCCCTTTAATCGGAATGGGTCTGTAACCTCCGCCCCTTCATCGAGACCCGCCGTTTCCGCGACATGTGGCGTCGCGGCACCCTCGGCGTTCCCCGTATGCTGAAAGAGGCGTGTGAATTTTCGGACGCCCTCGTGTATGCAAGAAAACCGTCCGGCGCGCTCTGATCGCTTTTGATCTTATTTAGCTAAGACGCGCGTCGATAACCGTATCACACGACATTCCCTAAAAGCAAGGTGGCGCGCCGTTCTGCGAGATTTGGCGGATTGCTGGTGTGGAAACTGTCGGTGGGCAATGAGGTTTTCCACTCGACTCCCTTATTGATACAACCGTGTGAGTGTCATACGATTGCTGCCCGCAGCAGGAACGTCCGCGACGGCGCGCCGGAACGACGATCACGCCTTCAACTCGGCGACCTATCCACCCGTGCTTGTAGCCGCGCCAACTCCGCCTGAAGACGACCTTGCCGTCGCGCGATCAACGCCATATACCCGCCCAACACCGTCCACACGAACAGGTACGCCAACGCGAGATACGTCACCCGTCGACGCTGTTCCAGCCGCAACAGTGACACCGCCGCGTCGATCACATCCGCCGACGGCATATTCGGGTTCGATTCAGCGATCACTTCCGCTTCTTCGCCGACCTCCTGCGCGTTGATCCCGACGGGGATCGTCGCCGTAATCGCAACCACCGCACTCAGCACGAATAACACGCCCATCACCGCCCACACCGCTCGCATTCCTCACACCCTTTCTTCGGTCACGCGCTGGCGGAGCGTTCGCACGGCGTCCGCCGTCAACTCCAAGTCCCGGCGCGTCCACATCAAAAACAGATAAACCGCCGTCATCGTCAAACAGCCGAGCGCCAACCCCCAATACATCAGCGGGTCGAGCCGCCTCACCGTGTCCTGCGGCGGATGCAGTAGGCTGCCCCACAGTTTGATCGAGAAATACACAATCGGGACCATCACCATGGCGAGAATCCCGTACACAGACGAAAATCGCCGCTTCGCCTCTCCCTGAACGGACGACCGAAACACGAGATACCCCGCGTAAATCAGCCACATGACCAACATCGAAGTCAGGCGCGGCTCCCAATTCCACCACGTATTCCACGCGCTACGCGCCCATGTCATCCCGGTCAATAAGACGATCGTGCCGTACACAAACCCGACCTCCGCCGACGCGCCTGCAATCGCGTCCGCTCGTGGGTTTCGTTTCACAAGGTAGACGATGCCGTAAATGCCCGTCACGATGAACGCGAGAAACATCGTCCACGCGCTGCCGACGTGGAAATAAAAGATTTTCTGAGCTTCCTGCATTTCGACTTCGATGGGCGCGCGCGTGAACACGAACACAACCGCCGCCATCACGAGCGAAAAGGCGATCAGCGCCACCGTCGTCATCCGTCGCTCGTTCGACATCTATTCCTCCAAGACCGCCTCAAACAGCAACACACCCAACCCAAACATCAACAGCGGGAACGCCGCTAGCAACCCGAACCAACCGTCTTCCTCCAACGGTTCCGACGCAAACACCGGGGCGCTGCACTTCGTCGCGGCGATCAATAGCGGGATCATCAGTGGCAGCGCCATCACCGATAAAAGACTTTCGCGTCCGCCGCCGCCTGTCGCCAACGATGCGACGAACGCCCCCAACGCGCTCAACCCCACCACTCCGAGCAGCGCGACCCCAATCAGCCGCAGCGCGTCCGTTACCTCGAACGCCTCAACCCCGAAGAACGCGACCGTCAAAGGGATCATCGCCAAACAGACCGCACCCAGCACAACCGTCATGCTGACGACCTTGCCGAAGTATAACGCGCTCGCGTCGATCCCGGCGAGTCGCAGCGCCTTGATCGCGCCGTGTGCGCGGTCCGCCTCCGCGCTGCGGTGGAAGGCGATCACGCCCGCGAACGCGACAGCGATCCAGTAGACGCCACTCGCCAGTTTCGCCAACTCGCGGACGCGCGCCTCGCCCGTCACCTGCGGAGCCACGAAGAAGGGTCCCATCGCAAACGAAAACACCAGCACCACCAACAGCGCGAACAGCAACACGACGAACAATGCCTCGCGCCTCCGCCACTGCAACGCGAGGTCTTTCCCCGCCAGCATTAGTACATGGCGAAACCAACCGACTCGTGTGTTCATGCGTCGAGGGCAGTTGTTCGGGGCGAAATCATCGGCGTCCTTCATGCGCGGGCGTTTGTCGTTACGTTCCCCCAAGCATAACCGACCCATCCTCGAATCGGAAGATCGGCGATGGGATTTCGAGTTGCGCGATCTCACTGTGTGGACTAACCTAAATGTAGATGGATTTCACGCGGATAACAGGCGTTGATGACGAAGGAGGTCGTCATGCGAAGAGCGATTTGGACGGCGTTTGCGGCGTTGGTGGTGATGTGGGGTTGCTCGGCGGCGTCGCCGGATACGCTGCATCGTCCGCCAAGTGTTTCGAGCGAAACGGTCGAATCGAACCCTCCGGTGGAGACGGGCGTGACGCTCACGCGGCTTCCGACGCCCAATATCGCAAATCCCATCGACGGGACGGGCGAGATCGGTTCGCCGTATCGACCCCAAAACTACTTGGAGTCGGACGAATACGGCAATCTGACCGGGCGGATTGTTCTGGCGATCCCGTATGGGGACGAGATGTCCAATACGGCGAACATTCGGGCGTTGAAACGGTTGATCGTCGCGTTGCGGGTGGCGGGCTTGAACGGCATCGACTTTGTCATTGACGAAGCCCCGATGATGAACGGCGTGTCGGACGCGATCGCGCTCGTGTCGGAGTACGGTGTCGGAATGCGTCGCAGCCTGTTCGGCTACATCGACAACTCGCCGCGCCGTCTCAAGCAAGACCGTCAGGTCGTTCATGTGCGCGTCCCGAAAGACCATCCGCTGCTGACCGCGCCCTACGCCGTCCACCCGCCGAGCGACCCGCACGATTTCGAGTTCACCTATCTCGTCGGGCAGGGGTTGTCGCAGGATGGCGTGTTGGTTGGCTTCCAAGAGCACGAGTGGTTCGTCGTGCCGGGCGAAACCCAAGACGGCAAGTACGAGCGCCTGTCGAGCGAACAAGCGCGT
>JAQBWJ010000153.1 GCA_027625215.1 Candidatus Poribacteria bacterium | reverse complement strand
CGATGCCGTTCTGTCGTCCGTTTGAAGGCGGCTTCGGCTCGATGTCCGCGCCGTCGGGTTGCATGTCGTTGTGGAGCCGCAGCGTTTCGCCGAGGACGGACATCTGTCCCTTCGTCCCGAAGAACTGCACCATCGGCGTCCCGTCTTCGGGGTAGGGCGACCACATGCCTTCCGCCGTCGCAAACGCCTTGTCGTACTTCATCACCATGACGCCGCCGTCCGGCACGTTCAGTCCCGGCTGCAACATCGTCGCGCCCGACGCGACGACGACCGACGGCTTCCCCAACACCCACGAGGCGATCTGCGCCCCGTAACCGCACAGATCGAGCACCGCGCCCGTCGGGTTCAGGTCGGGGCTGAACAGCCACTTGGAGTAGGGCGTCGCGCCTTCGGGCTTCTTCTCGCGCTTCTCGGCGATGCGCGTGCGGATGTGGAACAGTTCGCCGATGGCGTCGTTCTGCGCCATCACGACCGCTTCGCGCAGCGCGCGGTTCCAGAGTCGGGGGAAGTTCACCATGAAGCGGATTTCCGACCGCTGCACCGCCGTCACGATGGAGTCCACCGCGTCGAGCGTCGACGCCATCGGCTTTTCGGTGAAGAGGGCGAGTCCGCGTTCGGCGCACAGGTCGGTCAACGCGACGTGCTCGTGCGAGAGCAGCCCGCCGATGACGGCGTCCATCTCGCGTTCGTCCAACATCTTCTGCACGTCTTGGTAGAGCGCGTCTTCGCCGCATCCGGTGGTTTCGGCGAACTGTTTGAGGTGCTTTTCGTTCGTATCCGCCGCGCCGACAAACTCGACGTAGGGCAGATCGACCGCGTGCTGAACGTTCTCCCAGATGCGTTCGTGAACGAGCCCGATGACACCCACACGTATGGGCGCTTCCATGCGGCTCCTCCTTCTTGCTCCGTTGGCTTGCCGTCGGAATGAATCAGAATGATGCGTGGCTTCGTATTCGGCGTCGCGTTCACCGTTGCGCCAGCGCGAACAAGGCTTCTCGTTGCAGCCATCCCCGATAGCGCAAACCGCGCGTCGGGGCGTGATCCAGCCGTGATTGAAGCGTGTGGCGCAGTTCGTCGAGGGTCGCCCAACGCGCCTGAGCGATCTCCTTCGTGTCGATGGGACGCGGTTCGCCGCATCGCCAGTCCGCTAAGAAAACGTGCGTCACCCACCGGATCGTTTCATCTGATTGGCGGAATGATTGAGACGGATGGTGGAAGGTCACGTCCGCGCGGAGCAAGTAATCGCGGATTTCGACCGTGAGCCCCGTCTCCTCGTACGCCTCGCGCGTTGCGCCGTCTTCGAAGCGTTCACCGGGTTCAACGCCGCCGCTGGGCGGTCGGTATACATCGGGAGGGTAGTCGGGTTTGCGGATGACGGCGATTCGGTCGCCGCGCAGGATGAAGGTTGTCACGTCGTGGCAGCGGTCTTTGTCGCAGGCGCGTTTGAGCAGGTCGAACTCCCAGCCTTCCGTGCCCCAGTGCGTCGTTCGCAGCGCGGGGACGCCGTAGCGTCGTTCCAACTCTTCTATCTGCGCGTTGATGTGACTCATACGACGATCCCTACAAGCGGGGGCGGAACCAGTCCCTTCCCCAGCCGGGGAAGGTTAGGACGGGGACTGAGCGACCAACGGTGCTCTCATAGCCAATTCAGTGGTGATGGTGACGATGCCGATCCGCCAATACGGTCGTGTCGTCCGCATCCAACACGCGGTAGACCCGTCCCGACGGCGACCGCACCAGCAACGCCCCGTCATCGTCCAGATCGAACGCGACGCCCTCGACCTCCGCCCCGCCCACATTCAATAGAATCGGATACCCCAACGTCGCCGACCGCCGTCGCGCCATGCCCAACAAACCCTCCGACTCCGACCGCTGCAACGCCCCGTACCACTCCTCAAACCGCGCCAATATCCGCCCCAACAACGCCGGACGCGACACCTCCGCCCGCCCCTCGATCAACAGGGAGGTCGCCGTCTCAACCAACTCCATCGGGAAGTCGCCTTCCTCGACGTTCACGTTCACCCCAACCCCCACGATCCAGAACGGCTTGCCGTCAGGTCGTTCTCCCGCCTCCGTCAGGATGCCGCACAGTTTGCGGTCGTGGAGCATCACGTCGTTGGGCCACTTCAACATCGCGCGCAACCCCGTCTCGCCCTGAATCGCCTCGATGACGGCGATCCCCGCCGTCGTCGTCAGCAGCGACGGGCGCGCAATGCGTTGTCGCGGGCAAAGAATCAGCGAGAACAGCAGGTTCGCATACGGCGGCGCGACCCAGCGTCGATCCAACCGACCGCGCCCCTGAGTCTGATACTCGGCGATGACGAGCGTGCCGTCCGGGTTCGTCTCGGAGCGTTCGGCGGACTCGAAGGCGATCTGTTGGGTGGAGGTGGCTCGGTCGTACGCCTCGATGCGCCGACCGAGCACGTCGGAGGTGATGAAGGGGGCGAGAGTGTCCGCGTCGAGACGTTCGTCGTTCATACGGCTAGGTCTTTATCGTCACGTCGAGGCTGATGTCGATGGTGCGCGCGTCGCTCGTAATGGCGCGCGTCGAGATGACATCCACGCCCGTCTCGGCGACTGCCCGAAGCGTTTCGAGCCGAATCCCGCCGGACGCCTCCAACGTCGCGCGTCCTTTGTTGCGGCGGACCGCTTCGCGCAGCGTGTCGGGCGGCATGTTGTCGAGCAGCACGATGGTCGCTCCGGCGGCGAGAGCCTCGTCAAACTGCTCCAGCGTGTCCACTTCGATCTCGATGCCCATTGTGTGCGGCGCGCCGCGTTTCGCCGACTCCATCGCCCTCGTGACGGAACCCGCGACGGCGATGTGGTTGTCCTTGATGAGCACCGCGTCCGCGAGGCTGAGGCGGTGGTTGTGTCCGCCGCCCATCCGCACGGCGTACTTGCTCAACGCGCGCCAGCCGGGGATCGTCTTGCGCGTGTCGATCACCTTCGCGTTCGTCCCCGCCACTTCCTCGACGTAACGCGCCGTCAGCGTCGCAATGCCGCACAGTTGTTGGAGGAAGTTCAACGCGGTGCGCTCCGCCGTCATCACGGAACGCGCCGATCCTTCCACCACGCCGAGCTCGTTGCCCGCCTCGAAGCGTTCGCCGTCGCGCCGCCGCGCCGTAAACGTCGTCGCCTCATCCACCTGACGAAACACGGCCCCAGCCACGTCGATGCCCGCCAACACGCCCGCCTCTTTGGCGATCAGGACGCCGCGCGCCGTCGCCTCCATGGGGAGCGTCAGTTCGGAAGTGATGTCGCCGATGCCGATGTCCTCGAGCAGGGCGAGGTCGATCAACTGTCGAACGAGTGGGTTCTTGAAAATAGTTGAAGTAGGATTCACCTACCCGCCATCCTTGACAATGAAGAGTGATCACGGCGACAATCATAAGTGGAGACTCGGCTGAGGAGTTGCTACGGTGACTCCAAAAGCGTTGTCTCCTTCTTTGTGCTCATTCCCGGTTTTCATACGGATCAGGAACATACACCGCTCCGTTGGTTTGAAACGTTTCACCGTCTCGGTAGCCGTCGCCGCGCCAAACAAGACGGCTTAACTGATGCGCGAATGGAACGATCTCTTCCCGAGTGGGTTCCGTCATGCCTTTCAATCGCATCCCCCAATTCATGCAGTAGATGCACAGATCGGCGATCTGGACGCCGTACGCCATATCCGAGTCGACAAAGAACGGCACCGGCACAATCCATTGCGTGTATCGCCTGCCGTTCTCGGTTCGCGTAAAATATCGTTCCATTCGTTGAATCAACTTACGATCCGCCTGTTTTTCCGTCCCATCCATTACGAGAATACCGGGCTCTTGTTTCGATTCCAAAAAGTAGTAATACCGTTCCAACAGGAAGACCAAGTCTTTGCGTAAAAGATTATTCGGTTGAGTCGCGGGTTTCGCGGAACGGGGGATGATCGCCGCGAATACGCTCGCATCGTGGCTCCGAAGTAGTTCGATCACCCGTTCCGCCAAGCCGATACATGCCTTGCCGTACGCCGTAAACTCCTCTCGTCGCGGCGCACGATTCTGCGTCCCATTGTTCAAGAAGTTCAATGCGTGTTTTCGTTGCTCCGCTTCGCCCATATCGAACGCTTGGTTCGCCCATCGAAATCGGTCTTTGTGCAATAGTTTCGATCCCTTGATCTCCGACCCGTACTGGTGGAGATAGGCGCCGAACATCGACTGCTCCAACGTCCGCACTGCCGCCATGAGGGGCCACAGTTTCGACATCTGAACGGCGAATCCGCCGTGAATCTCATACGGCACAGAACGATGATCGTGTCCGCTCTCATCCAGAAACAGGAGCCAACTCATCGTCCGTGCGACTCCATCAACGCGCGCCATTTCGCGTTCTCGTAGAGCGGTTCGAATACCGGGTCGCGCTCGATTTCAAACACTTTCTGCTTGTCGAGTTTCAACGTTTCGCCCAACTGCTCGACGGCGAGGTCGTCCTTGTCCGTGAATACGTACACCTGTGCGAGCGCGTAGTGCGACTCCGGCGTCGGCGTCATTTCGATAGACTGTTTGAGAGCCTCCGCCGCCTCCTCGTACATCCGCGAGTTCGACAACGCCGTGCCGAGATTGTGATAGGCAAGGTAGCGCGTCTTGAACTTCTCGTTTTCGGCGGCTTGGCGAAAATGCTCCGCCGCCTCGTCGTACCGCGTCTGTTGATTGTAGACGTAGCCGAGCGTGTTGTGCGCTTCCGGGAAGTCGGGGCGAAGGCGCAACGCCTCGTTCAGTTCACCGACCGCCTCCATGTACTGACGCGACTTCACCAAGCCGACCGCGTTGTTGTAGTGATCGACCGCCTTCCGCCTGTCGCACCCGCTCAACGACAAGACGATCAACGCGAACGCCAACCCCGCAACCGATATCCGATTCTTCATACAACTTCTCCCCCCTCGTCGCCCTGTATCGCCTCGTTGCCGACGCTCAATGTCTGCGTTCCAGAATAGTCTCCCGAAAGGGGACGACGCAAGCATCGGCTTCGTTCCCGACAGCAGAACGATAGGGTCATTCGTCTGCCAATTCAGGTGGATGTAACAACCGAGACAACGTCCCCAGCACACGGCATCTTGGATTGCCGATAGCCCAAATGAGACGCTAACTTCGGGTGGAGGCGTCTCCCCGACGCGGTGATGGCGAGTCGGTCCGCGACAGCCGCTCAATCCCGCCAAAATCAAATGAAGCGGCAGCGCTTTCATACATATGTTTCCATCCCTTCTTTCGTTTTTCGAAATGGTGCAGTAGTCCGGGAGGAGGGGTCGCAATCGGGAATAGAACGGCGCGGGTTAGGGCGTCCAGTCGTACTCCATGTGGCGCGCCGTTTCGACCGCGTGCGCCTCGCCGAACAGTTGCCCGACGACGTGCAGCGACATGTCGATGCCCGCCGAGATACCCGCCGACGTGACGACTCTGCCGTTGTCCACGTAGCGTCGGGAGCCGTCCACCGTCGTCTTGGGAGCGAGTTCGCGCAACAGGTCGAGAGAGCCGTGATGGGTCGTCGCGGTGAGCCCGTCCAGCAGCCCGATTTTCCAACAACGCCCCCGTGCAGACCGAGAGCATCCGTTCCGCGCTCTCGTTGATGCGACCGATCCACGCAAGCAGCGCGTCGTTGCGGATGAGCGGGCGCGTGCCCCGTCCGCCCGGCACAAGGAGGATGTCGGGGGTTGGGCAGTCGGCGAGGGAGTGCTTCGGTGTGACGACCATCCCGCCGCGCGTCGAAATCGGCTGCGTCGTTTCGGCGATGGTGTAGACGTTCAGCGCGTTGTCGGGGTGAAGGTTCTCCGCGACGGAGAACACCTCGAACGGCCCGCAGAAGTCGAGCACTTCCACGTCGTCAAAGATCAGGATGGCGAGGTTGCGCGGCATCTTGCGGCTCCTTGAAAAACGTTTGGGATGCGACGAAAATGATACCCGCCGCGCGCCTGTCCTCAACCACTAAAAAAATCCGGCGCGGCAAGTTGTGGGATGCGCGTTTGCATGGACGAACGCGGTACGCGACAATAACAGACAGCGAGGGAGAGCCACTCCCCCTCCAAGCAAAGCGTGTTTGTCGGACGGGAGGTTCACCATTACATGACGAGATTATTGACCATTTTTGTGGCGGGCTTGATCG
>JAQBWJ010000152.1 GCA_027625215.1 Candidatus Poribacteria bacterium | reverse complement strand
GGACACACCGAGATTCTCACGTTGCCTCCTGCGGAGGCTCCTCAGAATGACACAGGGTTGGTTGACTGTTCAGAGTTGACTCAATCGCCTCTCTCACGAAATGGGAGAGGCGATTTCATTCCATCATCGATCTGTAAAATCGAACAGGACGCCGAGCGCCTCATCCCGCGCGTCGCGGAGTTGGCGGTAGGCGTACCCCGCGTCCGTCGCCGGGAGGACGTGGGTGATGAGCGGGTCGAGGTCGAGCCGTCCGTCGCCGAGCCGTTCCAAGAACGACTGTCCGTTGTAATCGCGCGACCAAGGGGTCAGGGCGGTGGAGCGATCCGCCGCTTTCGGTTGGTGCGCGCCGACCAGCGTCAACTCCTTCTCGTGAAACGGCATCAGGTCGAGTTCCACCTTGCGATGCCAAATGCTGCCGAGCAGGACGCATCTGCCCCCGACCCGCAGCGCGTCGAACATCGCAGGCAGCACTTCGGGGAAGCCGCTCGCCTCGACAACGACATCAACCCCGCGTCCCTTCGTGATGCGGTCGAGTTCGCCCCTCACGTCCGCCTTTGCTGGGTTGAGCGCGTGTGTTGCGCCGCCGAGTCGCGCTTTGTCAAGGCGGAAGTCGCTCAGGTCGATGGCGGTGAGCGTTTCCGCGCCGCACGTCGCCAAGAGGCGGAGCGTCAACTGTCCGATCATCCCCGCGCCAACCACGACGACATGCTCGCCCCACTCGACCCGCGCCTTGCGCGCGCCGTGCATCGCCACCATGCCGAGCACGCCGAACGCCGCGCGTTTCAGCGACAACCCCTCCGGCACGCGCTGGAAGTAGGCGTGTCCGACCGCAGCAACAACATGGCTCGCGTGGTTGCCCGCCGTCAGGACGCGATCACCCACTTTGACATGTGACACGCCCTCGCCAAGCGCAATCACCTTCCCGACGTTCGAGTAGCCGGGGTGAACGTCGCCGCCGCGTTTTTGTTCCTGCGTGCCGAGTTCAGTCCCCGCGCTGATCGCGGCGTACTCCGCGCGGATAAGGACGTGTCCCGGACGCGCCTCAGGCACGTCGAACGGCTCCGTCTCCGCCGTATTGTCGGGGCGCACGACGACGCGCCACCCTTGTTGATTCGCCATTGTCTGACCACCTCGCCCTCAAACGTTGCGGAAAGTTGATGCGCCCACGACGTCACAAAACCATTGATGACGCCCCAGCGTCAAGTCGATGGTGCGGATAACCGTTCGATTGCGCGCGGAATGATCACGTGTGGCAGCATTGAACATCGGCTGATTGTAGGCTATGGTCGATAAGACGCAAGGACTTTCGTCTCGGGTGAGGGGTGATGATGCGGGCTCTGTTAACACTCGGATTTCTGACACCGCGCCTCCGATTCGCCGTGTTCGCCGTGTTCGGGATTGCGGCGGGGCTGGGGTTGAGCGTCGCGCACATTTCGCGCGCCACGTCGTACCTGAGCGACGACCCGGAGGCGTGCGTCAATTGCCATGTGATGACGACCGCGTACGGCACATGGCAGCGTTCCAGCCATATGAACGTTGCCGTCTGCAACGACTGTCACGTTCCGCACGAGAACGCCTTCGTCAAATACGCCGCCAAAGCGATGGACGGCGCGCGTCACACGACCGTCTTCACCCTCAGAGTCGAGCCGCAGGCGATCCGCATTTCAAAGGGCGCGATTCCGACCGTTGAAAAGAACTGTCGTTCGTGCCACGCCTCCGTGATTGATCGTGTCCATGTGAAAGAGTGGGTGGCGGGCGACCTGCGATGTTGGGACTGTCACCGCGACGTGCCGCACGGTCGGGCGCGGAGCCTGTCCACCGTGCCGCGCATCATGGCACCGGAACTGCCACGAATCGACAAGCCGGGATCGAAACCGACCATCGGAGGGCGAGCGCCCCGACCGGAAGGAGAGTCGTCGGATGAACGAAAACCCCACTAGCGACAGCGGGCGAACTTGGATCGGTTGGGCGTTGTTCGCCATCGGGTTGATCGCCGTATTCGGGCTGGGGATCATGTTTGCCTCGATCATGGATCGACGGGGCGAGTCGCGCGATTCGTACGCGGCGACGCAGCGGGTTGAAATCGACGCGCTGGAGATTGATCCGTCGAAGTGGGCGACGAATTGGCCCCGCGAGTACGGCTCCTACCGCGAAATGACGGACGACACGACCCATACGAAGTACGGCGGCGCGTTTCCGCGAGACTATCTGGAGGAGACGCCCGCGAACGTCGTGTTGTTCGCCGGGTACGGTTTCTCAAAGGAGTACCGACAGGCGCGCGGACACGTTTACACCGTCGAGGATGTGACGACGACGAAACGCAACAGCAGCACAACCCCCGCCACCTGCTGGACATGCAAGAGCGGCATCGTCGTCGTCAAGATGGCGGAATACGGTCGGAAGCGAATGCCGGACGCCGAGCGCGCCTCGTTGCAAGAAGCGGCGTTGGCGGGCGCGGGAGACTTCTACGCGAACAAATTCGACGATTTCAGAGGCAAGATTGACCATCCCATCGGCTGTCTCGACTGCCACGATCCCGGCACGATGACATTGAGGATCGCGCGCCCGGCGATTGTCGAGGCGTTTCAACGGCAGGGGAAAGACATCAACGACGTGTCGCACCAAGAGATGCGGACGCTCGTGTGCGCTCAGTGCCACGTCGAGTACTACTTCAAGGGCGAGGGCAAGTACCTCACGTTTCCTTGGGATGAAGGCACGACGCCCGAAGCGATGGAGTCCTACTATGACAAATTCGACTTTGCCGACTGGACGCACGCGATCAGCAAGACGCCGATGTTGAAGATGCAACACCCTGATTACGAAGTGTACACGACCGGGATTCACGCCTACCGAAACGTCGCATGCGCGGACTGCCACATGCCGTACAAGACGGAATGCGGTGTCAAATACTCCGATCACCACCTGCAAAGCCCGCTGCTAAACATCGAGAACTCGTGCCAGGTGTGTCACCGCTGGGGTGAGGACGAGATACGGTTGCGGGTCGAGGGCATTCAGGACAAGGTGCGCGAAGGGCGCAGTCGGGCGGAACGCGCCGTCGCGTTGGCGCACTTCGACATCGCCGCGTGCATCGAAATCGGCGCATCGGGCGCGGAGTTGGAACCGCTGCGGAAACTCGTCCGCCAAGCGCAGATGCGGTGGGACTATGTCGCCGCGAACAACGGCATGGGCTTCCACTCGCCCGCCGAGTGTCTGCGTATCCTGAACGCCTCCGTTGAGTTGGCTCAGGAGTGTCGCATCGAGTCGGCGCGCGTGTTGGCGGCGCACGGGTACGCGAAGCCCGTCCGCTACCCGGAGTTCGGTTCCAAAGAGGCGGCGCAAACGATGATCGCGCAGTTCGTCAACGATAGTCCGCCGAGCCTGTTGGCGCGGTAATTCACGCGGACGCCAACTCCTTCAACTTGGCGATGTTGCGCGGGTGATTCTCAAGGTCGTCCGGCGTCTCGATGAAGCAGGGGACGCCGCGCAAGGTCGGATGCGCGAACAGGCGGCGGAACGGCTCTTCGCCGATCTGCCCCTCGCCGATGTGTTCGTGGCGGTCTTTGCAGTCGCCGACTTTGCCTTTCGAGTCGTTCAGGTGCATCACCTTGAGGCGGTCGAAGCCGACGTGTTGGTCGAACGCGGCGAACGTTGTGTCGAAGGCGGCGCCGTGTAGGTCGTAGCCCGCCGCGAAGATGTGGCAGGTGTCGAGGCAGACGCCGAAACGTTCGACGGGTTCCAGCCGATTGAGCACCCAGCCGACTTCCTCGAACGTCGTGCCGACGGTCGTGCCCTGTCCGGCGGAGGTCTCCAACAACAGCATCGTCGGCGACTCCACTTCCGTCATCACCTCGTTCAGTTCGTCCACAAGCAGTTGCAACGCCTCCTCGCGGGGACTCTCCAACGCCGCGCCCATGTGGAAGACGAGGTACGTCAAGTTCAACGTGCCGCAACGCTCCAACTCCTGCTTCAACGCACCGCGCGCGCGATGGCGCACGTCGTCTTTGGGCGACGCGAGGTTCAGCAGGTACGAGGCGTGCGAGATCACCAACGGCTCGCCCGCCGCGCGCCACGCTTCCAGATAATCGTCGATCTTGTCCTGCGTGTACAGTTTCGAGACGTACTGGCGCGGGCTTGCGGTGAAGATTTGAAGCACGTCCGCGCCCCACTCCTTCGCGTAGGCGAACGCGCCTTCCAGTCCCTTGTCCGTGCGGATGTGCGCTCCGATTCGCGGCGTTGATTCCGACATTTACTGTTTCGTCCAATCGCGTTCAAGGTCGTCAAGGCTGCCGAGTTCAATCGTTGGAATGAGGCGCGCGTCGAACTCGTCAAGTCGGGCGGGACCCAAGCGGACGATTTCGTCGCGGCAACGGCGCGCCGACTCGATGAGTCCGGCGACGTTCACCCCGTAAAACGTCGGTGGGAAGGCGGACAGTTTCTTGATTCCGCGATGAAGAAGGTTTCGCGCGCCGCGAAAGTTGCCGTTCGACAAGTGATAAAACCCGACGGCAACCTGCAAAATACCTTGAAAAACACCTCGATGGGGAAACTGCGCGTCGTCCAACCAGAGATGTTCGAGGGTTTCGTGGCAGTCGAAGAACCGGTGCGCGTTGAACTCGCCGACGGCGCGACGGAAGCGGTCGGTGGCGGACATGGCGTCGAGGTCCGGATGATCTCCGCGCGCCATGCTCAGTCGGTTTCGATGGGGGTGGACGGGTCGTTCCCCCATTCGCCCCACGAGGCTAGGTAGTTGCGGACGCGCGGATAGCCGAGCAGCCTCAACACGCCGTACATCTGCGCCGAACGAATGCCCGACTGACAGTAGCAGACGACTTCCTTGTCCGGCGTGACGCCGCGCGATTCGAGCAGGTCGCGCAGTTCCGCGTCGTCTCTGTAGAATGGCACGCGGCGTTCGTCTACGCGGAGCGTGTCGCTCCATTCGAGGTGGGCGGCGCCGGGAATGTGTCCGACGCGCGCGGCTTGGCGGTCGATGCCGCGATACTCCGCTTCGGAGCGGGCATCCAAGAAAACGACCTCATCGCGGTCAAGGTTTTCGAGGATGAACTGTTTCGTCGTGGGGGAAGGCGCGTTCCCCGTGAACGCATAAGGAACAGGATCGCGCCCCGCGCCGTCGCGGGAGAGCTCGCCGCCGTTGTGATACCACGCCGTGATGCCGCCATCCAGGATTTCGATGCGTTCGTGACCAACCTGGTCCAACGCGCCGAGCATCTGTCCGACGGCGACTCCTGTGCCGTCGTCGTACAGGGTGATCGCGTCGTTGGGCGAGACGCCGAGTTTGCCGAGTTGCGCGGCGATTTGGTCGGGAGGTAGCCACGTCCGCGTCATCCGGTCGAGGAACACGCCCCAAAACAGCGGGATCGCGCCGGGAATATGCTGCGCCATGTACGCGGCGGGCTGGCGCGCGTCGGCGATCAGGCTGTCGTCGGGCGGTTCGTGATGAGGGCGCAACGTGACGCGCGACGACATCCGTTCTCCAAACGCTATGTTTGAGACAGGTTGGGGAATGCAAGGTATGCGTCGGTCGCCCTGTTTGTCGAAAGGGAAAGGGCGCGCGGTCAGTCGGTCTGCGTTTTGGTGAGCCGTCGCAGCACCCCGCGCTCATCGACAATCTCACAACGCGCCGTCAGCAGCGGCATGTAATCGACGGACGAGTGGTGCGTCAGGATGACCGTCGCGTCCATGCTCGGCAGCAGTCGATGCCAATCGGGGAACGACTCGTACGGTTTGCCGTTGCAGACGACGCGCGGCACATGCGGGTCGTGGTAGACGATATTCGCGCCCTGCCGTTGCAGAAGCGTCATCACGTCGAGCGCGGGCGATTCCCGCACATCGCTGACGTTTTCCTTGTACGCGAGTCCCAACAGGAGGATGTCGGAGCCGCGAATCGGTTTCTGGCGTTCGTTCAACGCTTCCGCGACGCGGCGGACGACGTGCTCCGGCATCGAGGCGTTGATCTCCGTCGCCAGTTCGATGAACCTCGCGTGGAACTGCACCTCGCGCGCGCGCCACGCTAAGAACTGCGGATCGACGGGGATACAGTGACCGCCCAGTCCGGGACCAGGATAGAACGGCATGAAACCGAACGGCTTGGTCGAGGCGGCTTCGATGCTCTCCC
>JAQBWJ010000151.1 GCA_027625215.1 Candidatus Poribacteria bacterium | reverse complement strand
TCGGCGGTTACATTGACGCGCAGTATCGCTTTGAACGCGAGAACGGCGTCACGGACGAAGCGACGTTCGTGTTGGAGCGGTTCAACGTGTTCACCTTCACGCCCGTGTCTGACCGCGTTCGCGTCGCGTCGGAACTGGAGATCGAAGAGGGCGGCGAGGAGATCAAACTGGAACTCGCCACCGTCGATTTTGAAGCGCATCCGTCGTTAAACCTGCGCGCCGGAATGATCCTCTCGCCGCTCGGCAAGTTCAACCTCGCCCACGACAGCCCGGCGAACGACCTCACCGACCGACCGCTCGTCAGCGTGGAACTGCTCGGCGTCACGCTCTCGGAGCCGGGAATGGGTGTCTACGGTTCGTTGTATCCCTTGCGAACGATGCGAGTCACTTACGAAGCGTACGCGGTCAACGGGTTCCACGACGGCGTGATCGAAGGAGTACCGGAGGGAACTCGCGTGGCGGCGGGCAAAGGCAACTTCGAAGACAACAACGCGAACCCGGCGTTCGTCGGTCGAATCGCGGCGAATCCGGTCCGAGCGTTGGAGATCGGGGCGTCGGCGCATACGGGGATATACAACTCCCACACCGTCGAGGGGCTCGCTATCGACGACAAACGACGGATGACGATCTATGCCGCCGATTGGGACGCGCGGGTGGGTTCCGTCGAACTGATCGGCGAGTACGCGCGGGTGCAGGTCGAAACGCCGGTGGAGTTCGGTGGGCTGTTGCAGGAAGACCAACAAGGCTTCTATGTCCAACTGAACGGGCATTTTTTGGCGGGAGTGTTTCCCGCGTTGCCACAGTCACGCTTTACTGGGGTCGCGCGGTTCGATTGGGTCGATTTCGATGCGAACGGAGACGGCGACGACCATCGGCGCATCACGCTGGGCATCAACTTTCGCCCCGTCGAAGACACCGTGTTCAAGTTGGACTGGCAACGCGACCACGCGCGCGACCCGTTCCTTAACCCGTCGGAGTCCGCGTCGATTCTGTTCAGCGCGGCGAGTTATTTCTGACCACGCGCGGGCGACGCGGACTTGAGCCACTTGAGTCTAAGTGGCATTTCAGTTACGCTGGCGCGGGCGGATGAGGAGATATCCTACAATCCGCAACGGACGCACATCCGACTGTAGTCGATTCCCGAGGCGTTTGCTTCATCGACATAGCGGGTCAATGGATAAGGAGACCTTTACATGTATCGCGCTTTTGGCGCGCTCGCGGTGAGCGCGTTGTTCGTGGCATCCTCGATTCTTCCCAACTCAGCGACGGCTCAAGACGGACTCATCGGTCACTGGACGTTTGACGAAGGTGCGGGCGCCGTCGTCGGCGACAGCGCCGGAGCCAACAACGGCGATGTCATGGGGAACCCGCAATGGTCGGCTGAGGGCTCGTCCGGCGGGTCGATGGCGTTCGACGGCGACGGGGATTACATCCAAACCACGCTGCTCGCGCCTATCCAAACCGCCGATAACCTCACCGTTACCGCTTGGTTCAAAACGAATGTGACCGCCTCCGGTCAGCAGCATCTCCTGTGGATCGGAGACGTTGCCGGGAACGGCTGGGGCGCCCAATCAGAACTGCACTTGGGGATCAACCACTTCGGCTTTCTCAACAAACTCGTGCTGTTCTACGGCACGGGCGCGGATGTGGACGGGCAAGTCATCAACATCGTCAGCCTTCGGGACTTCACCGACACATCCGGCTGGCACCACATCGGAGCCGTGATTGAGAACGCGAGCGGGCCCACCGTGAACGCGACGCTCTACCTCGACGGTGTGGCACTGGAACCTTTGATCGAAGGGTTTGCGACGGTGGACGGTATTCCGTTCCCCACAACCAACTCGACGAGTAATCCTCCCGACCGATCCGGTTGGAATACGGCGTTGCGAATCGGGTCGCCCGGAGCGGCGTCCCGTTACTTCAACGGGATGGTCGATGACGTGCGCGTCTATAATCGCGCGTTGCCCGCGACGGAAATCATGGGCGTCCCGTCGGCGGTTGCTCCGCAAGGCAAACTGGCGATGACGTGGGCGGCGGCGAAAACGCAGCAGTAGTCTATCCGAGAGACATTCGAGCGACGACGGCGCGTCGGCATCAAACACGGCGCGCCGTTTCGTTGCCGAGAGCGTCTTCGCGTCGTATAGTTACGAGACACGCATCACTCACAACTCTGGACGCGAGCGCATGGCACGTCAAGCAGACAACGATTCGGGCGGCATCAAGCAGATCGTCTTCAACCGCAAGGCGCGGCACGACTATCATCTGTCCGACCCTGTCGAAGCGGGACTTGTGCTGGTCGGCACTGAGGTGAAGTCGTTGCGCGCCGGGAAAGTGACGATCACGGACGCCTACGTGCATATTCGCGGCAACGAGGCGTTTCTCCTGAAACTGCACATCAGTCCGTACGATTTCGGCAACATGTGGAATCACGAGCCGGACCGCCCGCGCAAACTGCTGCTTCACAAAAACGAGATCCGCAAACTCGCAAGGCAGATTGAGCAGCGCGGATTCACCGTCGTCCCGACGCGGATGTACTTCAAGAACGGACGGGCGAAGGTGGAGATCGCGCTGGCGAAGGGCAAGGCGGAATACGACAAACGGGCGGATATGAAGGAACGCGCGGCAGACCGACAGGTGCGGGACGTGGTGCGGTCGTTCAACGAACGCTAAACTCAGTGTCGTTGCGAGTTGTTACCATGTCGTGAACCGATGAATCATCCCCTTCGGTGTCAACCCTTCAGCCCCGTCAGCGTAACGCCTTGAATAAAGTACCTCTGCGCGAAGAAGAAGATGACGATTACGGGCAGCGTCATCACGGCGGATGCCGCCATCAGCATCCCGTACTCCGTCCCATGCATCGACTGGAACAACTGTAGCCCCAACGACAGCGTCATCTTCTCCTCGCTCGTTACGTAGACCAGCGGACCGAGAAAGTCGTTCCACGCGCCCATGAACTGGAAAATCGCAATCGCCGCCAACGCGGGTTTGATGAGCGGCAACATGATCCGCCAGTAGATGCCGAAGTAGCCGCATCCATCGATTTTCGCCGCCTCTTCCAGATCGCGCGGAATCCCCAACAGGAACTGACGCAACAGGAAGATAAAGAACGCGCTGCCGAACAGAGAGCCGATCCACAACGGCGTGAGCGTGTCGTAGAATCCGAACCACTTCATGATAAGGAAGACGGGGATCATTGTCACCTGAGCCGGGAGCATCATCGTGCTGAGGACGAGCAGGAATACGGCGTCCCGACCGGGCCACTTCAAGCGCGCGAACCCGTACGCGATCAGCGAACACGAGATCAACTGCGCGACGATGCTCAACGCCGTCACGATCACGGTATTCCACACAAACCGCCAGAATCGCACGAACGTCGCCGCGTCACGGTAGTTTCGTATGAACTTGCGCGCAGTCCCGACGAAGAAGTTTGCGCGGTGAAGCGTCAACGTCACCCGCGCCAGTCGCGCGCCGACCACTTCCGTTTCGCGTCCCGACACGTTCAAGACGACGTTATCCCGCTCGTGAGGCTCTTTGACGCCGCGCAGTTGGAGCGTCACTTCCTGCCAGGTGTAGTTTTCGAGCACAATCGGCTCGTCGCTTTGATACATGACTCCGTTCAGTTCGACCACTGCCGTCAAGTGGTGGTAGGACTCGTCTCCGTGCAAGGGGATCGTGATCGCGCGCACGTCTTTGGCGTCGAGCGGCAATCGAAAACTTGTGTAGAAGTAGGTCGCGTAGGGCGGCTTCGGAGCGTTGCGATAGTCCGCCCAAACCTCCTCCGCTTGCCGGATATCGCCGACCGCCTCAACCAAACGAGCGTCTCCGCGCTGCGTCATCCACTCCGCATGATCGACGGCGTATTCGATCCGCTCCGTGTCCTGAATGGTCGGCGACGCGAGCCGCACGGCGCGATAGAGTAATTCCCACCCGGCGTTCACCTTCTCCAGCGTGACGGAGCTCGCCAAGTCCGCCTCGATGACGTTCAACGGCTGGTTCCAGAGTGAATCGGGTTTCTCCGCGATAAGCCGATGCCACAGATCGCGCGTCAGGTGGTAGCGGAGTTCGTTGCGAAGCGAATCGGGCACTTGCCGCTTGATCAATATCGGTTGAGCGGCGTCCCACAGACGCGGTTCCAACCGAGTTTTCAGCAAGTCCCACGACAGATCGTGCAGCGGTTCCGGTTTTGTAAAATCCTTTGTGTCGAGCGTCGCAACGTAGGGCGTTCGGACGACGCGGTAGGGCAATCGCGGCACGAGGCGGGCGAACCAGTTCGCCGGGTTGTCGAACACCTCCCTATCCCACTTGAGGCTGGTTGAAACCATCCACACGAACGGCAGCGCGAACATCGCCGCGCCCAACACCAAAATGGTGTGCAGGGCGACATGTTTCGCCACGCGCGTCTGTTCGGTTCCGATTCCCCTCACGATTCGCCCGTTTCGTAGTGCACCCAGCGCGGCGCGATTTTAAACTGAAACAACGTCAGCAGCAGGATGATGAAGAACAATATCCACGCCATCGCCGACGCATACCCCATTCGGAAGTACTGGAAGGCGTTGTTGAACAGGTAGTAGACGTAGAACAGTGTCGCATCGACAGGACCGCCTTGCGTCATGATGTACGCCTGCGTGAAGATTTGGAACGTGCCGATCACGCCCATGATCAGGTTGAAGAAAATGTAGGGGCTCAGCATCGGCAGCGTGACGTGGAAGAACCGCGACACGCGCCCCGCCCCGTCGATCTCCGCCGCTTCGTACAGGTGTTTGGGGATGCCTTTCAGTCCGGCGAGCCAGATGATCATGCTTGATCCCGCGCTCCATAGCCCCATCAGAATGATCGCGGGTTTCGCCAACTTTTCATCTTGAAGCCAGTACAGCCCGTCCGACCCAATGCCCCGCGCGATGCCTTCAACGAGCGGCTTCAATCCGAGAAACGCGAGTCCCGTATTCAACAGACCGCTCTCCGGGTTGAAGACCCAAATCCATAGAACGGAACTCGCCACAATCGGCACGATGGCAGGAAGGTAAAACACCGTGCGGTAGGCGGCGATCCCCTTCACCTCCGTGTTCAGCAGCATCGCCAGTCCAAGCCCGACGCTCATCCCTATCGGCACGCCCCAGATCATGTACGCCGTGTTGCGAAGCGACTTCCAGAAGACCGGGTCGCGCGTCACCAACTCCCGATAGTTCGACAGACCGATGAATCGCGCCGGATGAAGCACGTCGTACTCGGCGAAACTCAACACGATGGACGCGAGGATCGGACCCGCCGTGAACGCCAGAAACCCGATTGCCCAAGGCGAGACAAACATGATCCCAGCAAACACTTCTCTCGGTTTGAACGCCGCGTGCCCGGGGTGCCTGCGTTGAACGAACGAGAAGACCGTCACCGCGAGCAACAATGCGCCCGCCGACACGACCGGAATGACGACTTCCCACATGATTTCGGGGGCAACCCGTTCTTCCAAGATGCGGTCGAGTTCCCGCTGAACTTCGCGCGTGCCGATGTCGAGCGCGTCCGATGAGGTGTATTGGTGGTAGGTCGCGCGCTCAAACGCGCGGACGTGTTCGTCCCACAACAACTGTCCGGCAGGGGTGACGGGTCGGAACTTGCTGTGCGGCATCAAGTCGATGCAGATGCGGAGGTTGTCTTTGAACCGATCATCAAGGTCAGGGTTGTTTTCGACAAACTCTTCAAAAACGGCATCGTTCACCACTTGATTTGCGGACATGCCCGGCACGTACAACCGTCCCCGCGCCCGGTTGTAACGTTGGATCACGCGGTTTTCGATCATCACGGCGCGTTCACTCACCATCCACCGGACGAACTCCCACGCCACTTCGGGATGTTTCGCGCCGCGCGGGATCGCCCATGAAAAGCCGCCTGACCATGTGAGCGGTTCGTTTTCGTACTGCGCCGGACGAGGCGCGGGCGCGACCCCGAAATTCAGGTTGGGCATGTACCGCGCGATATTTCCCAGTTCGCCGTTCGTGTTGATCTTCATGGCGACCGTGCCGTTCAGGAACGGGTCAAGCGCGCCCGTCTGAAACGACGAGATGAAACTCTCGACCGCTGCGCGTCCGCTGAGCGCGTCGTATACGCCCGTCATATAGTCGAGCGCGTCCGCGATGCGCGGATCGTTCAGCGTACAAGTCGTCCCGTCCGGCGACATGAACGCGCCGC
>JAQBWJ010000150.1 GCA_027625215.1 Candidatus Poribacteria bacterium | reverse complement strand
TGAACAGATGCGCCAGCCGCCACCAGTCCATCGGACCCAACCGCCCGGCAAGAAACCCAACCAGCGTCGTGACCGACACGAGCATCGCAATGCGCGGCTTCGTCAGTTCGGTGAAGTCGGCGAAACGGGAGGGGGGTTTGGTGATTTCGGGATCGTTCATGCCCTCGCGCCCTCCCCGACGACCGCTCGGACCGCGGCGCGTTCGACCACAAAGCGGCGCCGCAGCAGCGCGGCGTAACTCACCGTCGTCGTGAACAGGAACGCCCCGAACAACAGGTGCGCCGTCGTCAAAATGACGGGGCGACGGATCAACACCGTGAAGATGCCGAGCGACACTTGGACCATCAACAGGAGAAACAGAAGTCCGGCGAGTCCGACGAAGAGCGGTTCATGGGAAAGTTGTCGAATCGTCTCAACGCACAACCACAACACCGCCAGCGTCACGACCAACGCCCCGACCCGATGGGCGAAGTGAATCGCAATCTGCCCCGCCGACTCGATCTGCGGGACATACGGCATCCCCGCGATGGAGGCGTTCAGTTCCGGGAGCGCATCCTCCGTCATGGGAGGAATCCAGTTGCCGTGCGACAGCGGGAAGTCGGGGATCGCCAGTCCCGCCCCCGTATGACGCATCCACGCGCCGAGCAATATCTGGAGGTAGATGAGGACAATCGCCGCGCTCGATAACCAATGAAGTCGGGAGGACGCGACGGGGACCCGTTTCGCGTTGCGCCAGTAGTCGGAAGTCGCAATCGCTGACATCACGACGAACGCGAAGAACAGTTGCGCGACCGCCGCATGGCTCACGGAGACGACAGGAGGCAGTTTCAACAAGACCGTCACCCCACCCAACACCGCTTGGATAATGACCGTCACCCACGCGCCCGTCGCCAACCATTTGACGCGGCTGTCTCGCAGGCTGATCCA
The DNA here is from genome assembly GCA_027625215.1 of Candidatus Poribacteria bacterium. Classification (GTDB taxonomy): domain Bacteria; phylum Poribacteria; class WGA-4E; genus JAQBWJ01. Next base: position 5,330 of record JAQBWJ010000150.1, on the reverse strand, counting down.
CGACCACACCATCAACGCCGTCGCCAGTATCGCCACGAACCCGGCGATCATCCGATGCCCGTGTTCAAACAGAATCCCGCCGACCATCGGCGGAAACAGCATCCCGTACGAAAGGGGCCAATCGGGGACGGCAAGACCGGAACCCGTGCTCGTCACCAAACCGCCCGCGAACAACAAAATCGCGGTGCAGACCGCCGTGAAGACGGCAAATCGGTGCAACGAGACGGCGTTTCGCACAGAGTTCACTCCCAAGCGAAAATTGATGGGTGGTGGTGGAGGGAAGAAAAATCACGATGATGACATGTCTTGTATCGACCGAATTGTGGCGTAGCGGTCATACACTCGTCAAGAACATCACGTCAGCGACGGAGGGAGGGCGCGTTGTCACGCTCTCGCGATGGGGGCTACACTAACAGCGAGATTTTCAGGTGCGACGATCCCTCGAGCTCCGATGAGGAAACCCCCTTACGTGTCTCGAACGCTGATTTTTGGAACGCGCGGCAGCCACCTCGCCCTGACGCAGACGCGGCAGGCGATGGACGCCGTGCGCGCGGCGCACCCCTCGCTGCGGGTGGAGGAGCGAATCATCCGCACGACGGGCGACGAGCAGACGACGAAACCGCTCCCCGAAATCGGCGGCAAGGGGCTGTTCACGCTCGAACTCGAAAACGCGCTGGTGTCGGGCGATATCGACGCGGCGGTTCACAGCCTAAAAGACCTCCCGACGGAACTCCCCGACGGACTGACGCTCGGCGCGACGCCGAAACGCGCCACCCCCTTCGACGCGCTCATCTCGAAAAACGGCGAGACATTGGACAAACTCCCCGACGGCGCATTGGTGGGATCGAGCAGCCGACGCCGCGCTGCCCAACTTCGCGCGATCCGCCCCGATTTGCGGGTGGAATCGATTCGCGGCAACCTCGATACAAGAATCCGAAAACTGCGTGACGACGAATGGGACGCGATTGTCGTCGCGGCGGCGGGGCTGGATCGGATCGGGCGGTTGGACGAGGCGTCTCAGATACTGACGCCGGACGAGATGCTCCCCGCCGTCGGACAAGGCGCGTTGGGCATCGAACTGCGGGCGGATGACGACGAGACGCAACGGCTCCTGATGGCGATTCACGACGAGCCGACCTCGACGGCGGTTCGGGCGGAACGGGCGTTTCTGCGCGCGCTCGGTGGCGGCTGTCACGTCCCGATAGCGGCGTACGGGGTGATCGTTGGGGATCGCATCGAGTTGCAGGGGTTGGTGGCGGGCGTCGATGGGAAGCGGATCGTGAAGTCGCGTCGGTCGGGTGTCGATCCCGAATCGCTCGGACGACAACTCGCCACCGAACTGATCGACGCCGGAGCGCGAGAACTGCTGGAGGGGCTTGGGTGAAGACGGGCATCGTCTATCTCGTCGGCGCGGGTCCCGGCGATCCGAAACTGTTGACGCTTCGGGGCAAGGAATGCCTCGAACGCGCCGAGATCGTCTTCTACGAAGCCCTCTCGAACGAGCGGCTGCTCGACCTCGCGCCATCGAACGCCGAACGGCTCTACGTCGGCAAACGCGCGGGCGATCACGCGATCCCGCAGGAACAACTGAACGAGCGGCTCGTCCGCGCGGCGAAGGACGGCAAGACGGTCGTGCGGCTCAAAGGAGGCGACCCGTTCATCTTCGGCAGGGGCGGTGAGGAAGCGGAAGTCCTGCGCGACGCGGGCATCGCCTTTGAGATCGTGCCGGGCATCTCGTCGCCCATCGCGGCGACGGCGTACGCGGGCATCCCGCTCACCCACCGCGAGTATGCCTCGTCCGTCGCGTTCGTCACGGGACACGAGAACCCCGACAAGGACGAAGAATCGGTCGATTGGCGACAACTGGCGAAGTCGGTCGATACCATCGCCATCTTGATGGGCACGCGCCAACTCCCCCAAATCGCCGCCGACCTCATCGACGGCGGACGCGCTCCCGACACGCCCGTCGGCGTCGTTCAATGGGGCACCACGCCGCGCCAACGCACCGTCGTCGGTTCGCTGGCGACGATTGCGGACGACGTGAAACGCGCCGGGATCGGCTCGCCCGCGATCATCGTCGTCGGCGAAGTCGCCCGTCTGCGCGAACGACTCCAATGGTTCGACGCGAAACCTCTCTTTGGGCGGAAAATCGTCGTGACGCGGGCGCGCGCTCAGGCGAGCAACCTTGTCGAACTGTTGACGGACGCGGGCGCGGAAGTCATCGAGTGCCCGACGATCCGCTGCGAACCGCCCGAAGACGACGCGCCGCTCCGAGACGCCATCGCCCGACTCGCCGCGTTCGATTGGGTCATCTTCACGAGCCAAAACAGTGTTGAATACGTGTGGGCGGCGTTGCGCGACGCCGGACAGGACGCGCGGGCGTTCGGTCGATCCAAAGTTGGGGCGATTGGACCCGCGACGGCGCACGCGCTCGAATTGCGCGGCATCGTCCCCGATTTCATCCCGACGGAATCGCGTTCCGAAGGCGTCTTGTCGGAACTGGGCGACGTGAACGGCAAAATGGTGTTTCTCCCGCGAGCCGAGAACGGACGCGAAACGCTTGTCACGGGACTAGAAGCGGCGGGCGCAACGGTCGTCTCGGCGACGGCGTACCGAACCGTCCCCGACGCCTCCGACGCCGACAACGTGCGCGAACTTCTGTTGACGGGCGGGCTGGACGCGGTAACATTCACGAGCGGATCGACGGTCGAAAACTTCCTCGCCCTCTTCCCGCACGAAGACGAGAAACGGGCGTTGACGAACCTTTGCGTCGCTGTCATCGGACCCATCACGGCGAAATCGGCGGCGCAGCATGGACTTCAGGTGACGGTTCAGGCAGAATCGGCGTCGGTGGACTCGGTCGTCGCGGCGTTGACGACCTACTTCGAGTCCAACCCATCGAACTAGCGAACGGGCAACGACATGCAAAAAAAGTACGGCAAGTTCATCGCGGCGGGCGTGTTGTTGACGACGGCGGTCGTCATCTTGGGTGTCGTGACGCTGAACGATCCGACCGTCAGCCTCATCCACTACACGCCCGATCAACTGTTGACGACAAACACGGCGGAGTTCCACTCCAAAGGCGTGCAGGTGGACGGCATCGTGCTCGAAGGCTCGGAGCAGTTCGACCCGACGGTGCCGGAACTGCGCTTCAAAATACGCGACATGGAGAACACCGTGTCCGTCGCCGTCGTGTACCGCGAAGGGTTGAAGCCGGACTCATTCAAAGAGGGTCAGGGCGTCGTCGTGGACGGTCAGTACGACCCGCACACGAAGACGATCACCGCCGTCAAACTGATGACGAAGTGCCCCTCGAAATATGAAGCGAACCCCGACACCGTGACCGCTCGGAAAGCCGAACTATGAACCCGGTCGTCGTCGAGATTGGTCGCGCCGCCACATACCTCGCGTTTGCCGCCTCGCTGTGGGCGGTGGGATCGCTGACATTCGGGCTAGCGACGCAACGCGCCGGGTGGGTGTTAAGCGGACGCCGCGCCGTCGTCACCGTGTTTGGCATGGAACTGCTCGCGGCGGCGTTGCTGATCCACGCGCTCGTGAACAACTGGTGGCAGGTCGCCTACGTGTGGCGCACCTCGCTCGACCAGCAGCCGTTGATCTACAAGTTCGGCGCGTTGTGGGGCGGCATGTCCGGCTCGATGCTGTTTTGGACGCTGCTGCTGACGCTGTGCGGCGCGTGGCTCGTCTTCCGCAGCCGCGACGAAGACGACGATCTGAGCAATCACGCGCTCGCCGCGTTGTCCGTCGTGATCTTGTTCTTCTCGGTGCTGGCGGCGGGATTCATTCCCGGTGTCGCCAACCCGTTCACCTATCTGCTCCCCCACGAGATCGCCGCCGTTGAATCGGGACAGGCGGTGCGCGGGATGGGGTTGAACCCGCTCCTGCAAACGCCGCTCATGCTGATCCACCCGCCGCACCTCTACGGCGGTTTCGTGACGGCGACCGTCCCGTTCGCGTACGCGCTCGCCGCGTTGATCTCAGGTTCCGGCAGCACGCAATGGCTCGTCCGCTCGCGTCGTTGGACGCTCATCTCGTGGCTGCTGCTGACGTTGGGCAACCTGTTCGGCGGGGCGTGGGCGTACGGAGAACTCGGCTGGGGTGGTTATTGGGGGTGGGACCCGGTCGAGAACGCGGCGCTCCTGCCGTGGCTGCTGATCACGGCGTTTCTCCACAGCGTCATGATTCAAGAGCACCGCAACATGCTCAAAATGTGGAACATCGTCCTCATCTCCTCGACGTTCCTCCTCATCATGTTCGGCACGACGCTCGTGCGAAGCGGGCTGCTGTCGTCCGTCCACGCCTTCGGGCAATCGACGGAACTGCTCGTCTACTTCTTGGGCTTCACCGCGTTGACGGCGGCGGTCGTCACATGGCTGATCGTCAAGCGGTGGGACACGCTGAAAAGCCCGAACGCCTTCGATTCGCTCCTGTCGCGCGAGGCGGCGTTCCTGCTGAACAACTGGATTTTCGTGGTGAGCGCGGTCGTCGTTTTCGCGGGGACAACCTTCCCGATTCTCTCGGAAGCCTACTACACCTGGTTCAAGGGGATCGAAGACCGAAAGATCGCCGTGTCGGAACCGTACTACAACCAGTTCGTCGTGCCGTTGGGGTTGATCCTCCTGTTTCTGACGGGCATCGGTCCCCTCATTTCGTGGAAGAAGGCGACCCCCTCCAACCTCCGACGCAACTTCCTGCTGCCTGCGGCGGTCGGGGGGATAGCGGGCGCGTTGAGTTTGATCCCGTTCGTGATGATCGGACAGAGCGACCCCGACGGCGTTCCCGTGCTGAAAACGGTCTATGCCGCGTTGTGCGTCTACGCTTCCGTTTTCGTGCTGACGACGGTGGTCGACGAGTTCTGGAAGGGCGCGAAAGTCCGCCTGAAGCGCGGCGCGTCGAACCCGCTGCAAGCCTTCGTCGAACTGGTGCGGCGGAACAAGCGGCGTTACGGCGGCTATACGGTGCACATCGGCGTCGTGCTGTTTTATCTTGGCGTGTTGGGGTCGAAGGGCTTTCAGGTTTCCCACCGATTGATCCTCCAGCCCGGCGAATCGGCGGAGGTCGGCGGGTACACGCTGACGGTCGGGCAGCCGTTTGAAGAGCGCGTCAAGAACGCCTGGTACGTCGGGTCGAATATCGCCATCGCCAAAGGCGGCAAGTCGCTCGCAACGCTCAAACCCGCGCGCGGTTTCTACGACAACAACGAAGACGCGACGTACGAATCCGCCATCCTCCGCCGCTGGGACGGCGACCTCTACATCGCGCTCGGCGAGATGACGGAGGCGGGTCAGGCGGACATGCAGATTTTCTACAAC
>JAQBWJ010000149.1 GCA_027625215.1 Candidatus Poribacteria bacterium | reverse complement strand
CCGTCTGCAAGAGCTCAACGATACGATTGAGGCGCAGAAACGCATCGCGGCGCTCTCCGAGACGAGCGCGGAGGCTGCCGTTCTTCGCACCAAGAGCGCGCTGGACTTTGCGAAGAAGCGGCTCAACTGGACGACTGTTACCGCCTCGATGAGCGGGACCGTGACGAACCTTGATATCGAAGCGGGCGAAATCATCACCTCGGGACGCTCCGCGTTTTCGTCGGGACCGCCGATCATGACCATCGCCGACCTTTCCAAGATGATCGTCCGCGTGCCGATCAACGAAGTCGATATGGGTCAGATCAGAATCGGTCAGCGAGCGGAAATCACCGTGAGCGCGTTTCCCGGCAAGAAGTTTCCCGGGCTCATCTATCAGATCGCGCCGAGCGGTTTGGTGAGCGAAAACGTCGTGCGGTTTCAGGTTGAGATCGAAGTCGTCGGGTCTCCCCCCGAACTGCTGCCCGGCATGACGGCGGATGTGGACATCTTCGTCGTTGACCGACCCGATGCGCTCCAAGCCCCCATCGAAGCGGTGCTGGAAGACGACGCGGTCGGCATCTTCGTTGCCGTGCCTGACACGGAGATGGCGCAACTGAATCAAGGCGAAACGGTGAAGGTCGAGACGCGACTCGGCAAACAGGTGAACGCTCGACTTTCCAGCGTATCGAACCCCGTTAGACTGACACTCCTGGACGATACGAAGTCGTGGCGTCCCGGTCCCGTCGAGTTCTCCATTGTCACGAGCGCGGGTGGGCGGATCGCCAGCCTGTCGGGGAACGTTACCCAAACCAAGTCGTACTACGTCGAAGTGCCGGACGGCGAACCGACGCCCGAAGGACCTCCGAAAGCGAACAAAGTCACGGTTGACGTCGGCGTGAAGAACGAAGGGTTTTACGAGGTGTTGTCTGGCGTGTCGCCCGGAACGAAGGTGCTCGTGCGGCCACCGCGCGCCGACGCAAACCCGTTCGGTCGTCCCGGAGGACGATAGGTAAGGACTCCCTGCGTATGAGTTACATTGAATCGGTCTTACAAGGCTTTAGGGCGATCTTCGAAAACAAACTGCGGTCGTCGCTGACGCTGTTGGGCATCACCATCGGAATCGCCGCGGTGCTGTCGATGGTGTCGATCAGTGGTGGCGCGCGTCAGATCATCCTCGCCGACATCGAAAAACTCGGCGGCGCCGACCAGTTCATGATGTTCCGGTCGGGTCGCATCCTCGTCAACGGCAAGTGGGTGCGTAACCGCAGCAACGAGCGATTTACCTACGACGACGTGCTCGCCATCGAACGCGAGTGCCCTTCCGTCGAGCGGGTGATCCCGCGCAACCCCGAATGGGGCGGCGTCCGCATCACTGCCGGAGAAGGCATCAATACGCGGGAGACGCGCTCTGGCTATCAAGGCACGACGACCGCGATGATGGAAGGGCTGGAGTGGTATCCTGAATCGGGACGATTTGTTGAAGAGGCGGACGAGTTCGACTGGAACAAAGTCGCCGTGATCGGCGCGACCACCGCGTACGAACTGTTTGACGACCAGGACCCCGTCGGGCAACAAATCAAAATCAACGGCAAACGGTTCACCGTCGTCGGCGTGATGGAGTCTCGCGGCAAGAGCATCCAGTACGGGTGGGACTTCGACAGCACCGCGATTCTTCCCCTTTCAACGACCCAGGCGCGCTTCAACGGCAACGACGAAATCAGCATGTTGAGCATTCAGGCGACCAGCACCGAGAAGATCATCGACGCGGTTGCCGAAGTGAAGCAGGTACTCGGTCGCCGTCATAACGGCGAAGAGTTCTATCGCATCTTCTCGCCAGGACTCGGCAATCTGGAGTTTGTCACGACGTTGAGCAACATGTTGCGCGTCGTGTTGGGTGGGATCGCCGGGTTCTCGTTGTTCATCGGCGGTGTCGGCATCATGAACATCATGCTTGTCTCCGTGACAGAGCGCACGAAGGAGATCGGTCTCCGCAAGGCGCTGGGCGGTCGACGGCGCGACATCCTCATTCAGTTCATCATCGAAGCGACGGTGTTGTGTCTGACTGGCGGGTTTTTGGGGCTCGTCGTGGGCATCTCATTCGGATGGGGTTCCGCCAAGATCATCTCGAACCCGGCGATTGGCGGCTTTGTCGGCACGTTGATCGGGTTCCAGGGCGATTGGGTCGCGTGGCCCTATGAGGTGTCGATCCCTTGGGTGTTGATCTCGATCTTCGTTTCGTTGGCAATCGGCGTGTTCTTCGGGTTCTACCCGGCGTGGAAGGCGGCGCGACTGACGCCCATCGACGCGCTGCGACACGTCTAAACGATTCCCCACGTGGGGGAGGAAATCGACTATGGATCCAGGTCTGATTCTGCGAGTCGCGTTCGGCGGACTATTCAGCGTGGTGGCTCTCGTTGTGCCGCTGTTGCTTGGATACATCCTGTTTTCGCGCGCGGGGCGCGAGTCGTTGAGCATGGGCGTCCAGAACTTGGGACGAAGCCCGTTGCGGACCACGTTGACGATGTTTGGCATTGTGATCGGCGTCGGAGCGGTTGTTGCCGTCATCTCAATGGGCGACGGCGCGGCGATGATGGTGACGAACGAGGTCGCCGAAACGGGTGGGACGAGCCTGATCGAAGTGTACCGCGACGAATGGGACAAACAGGGCGGCAGCACGCTCACCTCGCGGATCAACAGCGGCCGCGGGTGGGGTCGAGGGCGACGCAACCGCGCAAAACCATTGGATTACACCGACTATCAGAACCTCCGCGAGATGTTGCCGTCCGATGTGGTCGTTTCGGCGGAAGATGATCGGGGGCGCGGCGTCGACTTCCGGTACGGCGACAAGGAGATCGACGGCGGCATGGTCGGCGTGACGACGAATTTTCAAGTCGTTTACAACTGGAACGTCGAACGCGGACGCTTCTTCGATGAAGCGGAACTGACCGAGGCAGATAAGGTGATCGTGCTCGGCAGCGACATCGCGTCGTTCCTGTTTGAAGGGAAAGACCCCCTCGGTAAAGAGGTGCGCGCGCAGTCCGGTTGGGGCGAAAACCAAGAGGCGTTGCGCTTTCAGGTGATCGGGGTGATGGCATCGAAAGGCGCGACGAGCGCGACGGAAGGCTGGGACGAAAAGACGCTTATCCCATTGACGGCGTTCCACTCGCGCGTCTCCGGCAGCACCGAAGTCGAACGGATGCGCGTCAAGGCTCCGAACGTCGCCGAAGTGCCAATGACGATTGCGCGAATCAAACGGATCATCTCCCGCCGCCACGACGACGCGGACGCCTTCCAATACTGGACGGCGACGGAGGAGATCGCCACCGCCGAAAAACTCGGCATGATCCTGAAACTCCTGATGGGCGTTGTCGCGGGGATCGCGTTGGTGGTCGCGGGTATCGGCATCATGAATATCATGCTCGTCTCAGTGACGGAGCGCACCCGCGAGATCGGTCTGCGGAAAGCGCTGGGCGCGAGACGTAGCGACATCATGTTCCAGTTCCTGATCGAAACGTCCGTGATGAGCCTGCTCGGCGGCGCGATAGGGACAGGGCTCGGTGTGTTGCTCGGACGCCTGTCCGCTGCCGGACTACAAAAGTACGTGCTGGCGGGAGCCGTGTGGCCCTCTGTTGTTTCGACAAACGCGATTGCGGCAGCGGTGGGTGTCGCGTTCGTGATCGGCATTATTTCGGGGGTATATCCGGCGTCGCGCGCCGCGAAGTTGACCCCCGTGGAAGCCCTCCGCACCGATTAACCCGTTGTGAACGACGTGCGTAAGGGGCGACCGACCGGTCGCCCCTTCATCGTGTACGGTCATGGAGTCAATAGGCAAGCGCGTTCACCGCATCTCGATCCAGCTTTTTGATCAGCGTCGTCAACAGTTGAATGAGACGGTCGTAGTCGTCGCGGTGGATCATGCTCGTGTGGCTGTGGATGTGTCGCGCCGGGACGCACAACGTCACCGTCGGGACGCCGCTCTTGTGCTGATGGATCGCGCCACCGTCCGTGCCGCCCATCACGAAATCGAGTTGCAGCGGGATGCCTTCGCTCTCGGCGGTCTCAACGACGAGATCACGCAGTTTAAGATGCGGGATGATCGAGTTGTCGTAGAACAGCAGGACGGGCCCCGCGCCGAGTTTGCCAGTCGCTTGATGCTTGTCCACACCCGGCACATCGCCCGCGATGCTCACATCGAGCGAGAACGCGACATCGGGGTTCGCAATCCACGAACTCGTCCGCGCGCCGCGTAGCCCGACCTCCTCCATCACCGTGCCGACGCCATAGACGACATTGGGATGTTCTTCCCCCTGCAACGCTCGCAACGTCTCGATGACCGTTGCAACCGACATACGGTTGTCGAACGCCTTCGAGACATATACCTTGCCGTCGCCCAACGCCTCGAACGCGCTCTGCGGCACAATCGGGTCGCCGATGCGGACGCCCATCTCTTCGGTGACAACCTTGCCGTCCGTCGTCCCCATGTCGATGTACATGTCCGTGATCTCAACGACCTTGCCGCGCTCCGCAGCGGGTAGAATATGCGGCGGCTTTGAGCCGATGACGCCCGTAAACACCCCTTTGCGCGTGTAAACGTTCACGCGCTGCGCCAACATCACCTGCGACCACCAGCCGCCCAACGGACTAAACTTGATGAAGCCGTCGTCCGAAACGTGGCGGACGATCCAGCCGACCTCGTCCATGTGTCCGGCAAGCATGATGCTCGGACCCTCATCGTCGCCGACCTTTTTGCAGGAGATCGACCCGATGCCGTCCTGTTCGATCTCGCCGAAGCCATTTGTCTCGCGGCGGAAGATGGCGCGGATTTCATGTTCGTAACCGGGAAGTCCGGGGGCTTCCGTCAACTCTTTCAACAGATTTGCGCGGGCGTCGAGTCCGGGCATGTTCGTGTCCTCTTTCCGATATTGGTGAGGGCGACCGCCAGTCGCCAATACGTTCGATAAATCGGGGTGAACATAGGATTACCCACCTACTTTACCGCCGCCATCGGCATCAGGGGAAGGCGCGCGTTGGACTGTCTGCGCCTGACCTGTCAAGAGGCGAAAGAACGGAGGCTCGTAGTTCGGCGGCAGATGCTCTGCGGGGATGGTGGACATGTTGCCGTCGCGCATCGCGCCGTAGTGCGGCGACATGATCTCAACGCCCGCCGCACCGAACAGGTCTTGGATGTGCTGGTGCATCAGCGAGTACATCCGCGACTGAAGGCGCGGTTCGTGGGTGTAGGCGTTCAGTTCGTAACTGACGTAGAAATCGTCAAGGCTCGTTTGGAAAACGTAGGGAGCCGGGTCGGCTTCGATGAACTCCGTTCGCAGCGCCGCCTCGATGAGGAGTTCGTGAACCTGTCGCCACGGCACGTCGTATCCTATGGTGATCGTCGTATGCAGCACCAAACCTTCTTCATCCGCTGACGACGAACTGTAGTTGATGATGTGGCTCCCCAAGACGAGCGCATTCGGGATCGTCACATCGACATGCTTGATCGTGCGGATGCGCGTCACGAGCAACCCTTTTTCGATCACGTCGCCCGTCGTGTCGGCGATTTGAACACGATCTCCCACTTTGAAGGCGCGCATGTACACCATCACCGTTCCCGCGACGATATTCGCAATCACCGCAGTCGAACCGAGTGAGAACAGTATCCCGAAGAAGACGCTTAACTGCTTGAAGCCTTCGGAGTTGTAGCCGGGCAACAGCGGGAAGACAAGCATCGCCGCGAAGACGACGATCAGAATGCGGACGATCTGATAGGTCGGCATCGCCCAATCGTGATAGAACCCGCTGAACGTGACGACCCCGGCATCCACTTGTTGAAACAGATACTTCGTGAACTTCATCGCGTAATACGTGAGAAAAACGACAACGGCGATCTGAAACACATTCGGCAGATACGCTACCAGCGACATCAGAAAACCGAAAGCGGGGCGAGAGACATATCCGAACAGCACTTGCGCCCAGCCGTGCGTCTGCGGAAAGAAACTGAACAATAGCGGCAGGGAGAGGGACAACAGCCCAATCGCAACCGCAACGCGAAGAATGCGCGCGCCGCCAATCAGTATGTCGGTGATCCGAGTGGAAGAGAGTAGCTCGAGACTTTGGATGCGGAACGACGGGATACGAGTGTCGCGCCAACTTTCGATGCGAGCATAAAGTCGCGGAAAGAGCCAGTTCATCACGCGGAACAGCAACACGAGGACGATCATCGCCAGCACCGTCTTGCCGACGCCGACGCCGAACTCCTTCCATTCGAACGGCACGGGCGCAA
>JAQBWJ010000148.1 GCA_027625215.1 Candidatus Poribacteria bacterium | reverse complement strand
ATGTTCGAGCAGGTGCGAGACGCCGCTGCCGAGCCATTCGCCCTCGTACACCGTTCCGGCGCGGGCGGCGACGTTCAACGAGAACAGCGGGGCGCGGCGGTCTTCTTTCAGGACGAGCGTCGTCCCGTTGTCGAGGACGATTTTTGTCGTGTCGGATTTGGGAGGCGTTTGGTTCAACCGATCCGATCCTGCAACAGCGTGACGACAATGGCGACGGTCCCGACCGCGAAACAGTAGTACGCGAACATGTCGAACTTACCCCGCCGCGCGATCTTCATCAACCACTGGATCGACACCAGTCCCGACGCGAACGCGACGACCATCCCGACACCGACGGCGGGGAGGTTCTCTGTGGGAAACGCGCTGATGTCGCTTATCGAGAAGATAGACGCCGCGACAATCGCCAAGATCGCCAGCAGGAACGAAAACCGCGCCGACGCTTCCGCCTGCAACCCGGAGGCGATGCCCGCGCAGATCGTCACGCCGGAACGGGAGATGCCCGGCAGCGGCGCGAACCCCTGAACGATGCCGATAGTCAACGCCTGTTTGACGCCTATCCCCTCCAACAACAGGAACGGTCGGCGGGCGCGGGGGGTGATGTAGAGCGCGCTCCCTGTGATCAACAGCATGAACCCGACGACCATGGGGCGATTGAACGCTTCCTCGATGTACTCCTTGATGAGGATGGCGATCATCCCTGTCGGAGCCATCGCCAGAATCAGGAAGAAGGCGAGTTTCAGTTGGGTGCGGTCGCGTTTGATGATGCCTGTCAGCATCGTCCACAAGTCGTTGCGGAAGGCGATGAAGACGGCGAACAACGTGGCGATGTGCAACAGCAGGTCGTACGCGAGATTCTCCGCGCCGCCGAGTCCAAACAGATGTTGCGCCAACACGAGATGCCCGGAACTGCTGACGGGCAAAAACTCCGTCAGCCCCTGCACGAGTCCCAACACGGCGGCTTCCCAAAGGCTCATTTGTCACCGCCGACAACCCCCTTCCCCCTGAGGGGGGAGGCTGGGATGGGGGTTTTTGTACTCACGCGAGGGATGTTCGGAACCCCCACATTAATCCTCCCCCTCAGGGGGAGGAGAGCCGGACGCGCAGGGAAAGATGACGTCATCGCTTGTTACCTACTTCGACCCGCGCGCGTTCTCTCGCGGCGGTTTCTTCGGGGAGGATGGACAGTTCCGAACACAGCCGCTTCAACCCATCGCTCGACGCGCACTCAACGGGTGTCCCAGCGTAGTTTTCAACGCGAAAAGGCGTTTCGATCCAACTGTAGCAGCGTTTGGGGACTTGATCGGCGGGTATGGACAACGGGTCATCCAACCGAAATGCCTGAAGATGAAACACCACCAACGGCTGACGCGGCTTCCACTTCAAGCGCGTCACGGCGAACTCCGGCGTCCAGATGCCTAAGTCAATCAGGGCATTGACGGATGTTTGCGTCCAGAACTCGTGGATGGCGAGGGTTTCCGCGTAGCCTTCCAACAAGATCGTCTCCGGCGTGTGGACGCCAATGCCGGAGCGTTCCGCCTCATCCGCCGAGCGATGCGTTTGACGCGACTCCAGCAGATGGCTCATCCACCGCTCTTTGAGCAGCGTGTCGCCCTCATCGACAAACTCGTACTGGTGCTCATACGTCGGGAACAGCCAACATTTGGATGTGTCATGCAGGAAGCGGTTCGCGGGCTCGTGGATGCCGCCCTTACGCATCATGAAGGCAAGGTCGCCACGGAGCAGGGCATCCACCGTCACCTGCCACTCTTTCAATCCGAGTACGGCGGGATTGTCGTTGTAGCCAGTCATGAGAGAGTGATGCCCCTTTCCGTTGCGTGTGTAAGCGAGTTTAGCTGTCGACGGACTTGAGCGTCACCCACGTCGTCGTCAGTCGGTCTTGCGGCGAGACCGCCGTCGGCAGGTTGTTGCCAGCGCCGAAGATCATGTCGTCGTAGTATCCGATCAACCCGGCTCCGGCGTCGAATCCGATCATCATCCAACCCAGCGCCTGATGAGCGGGGTTTCGCCACGCGAAGTTCTCGGCGGCGAGCGCGTCATCCACCCAAATCGAATAGGTGCGCGCATCCACGTCGAAGACGACGAACAGGTGCTGCCATGTGCCGGGATGAATGTCGGCAATCGGCGAAACGGGAGAGCCGTTGTGCGCGCCAACTTTCAACGGATCGCCGGACTGCGTACCGATACGAATGACGGGTCCTGCGTTAAATTCGCGCACCGTGTCGCCCAAATAGAGGTGGAGCGTGTTGCCCGTCGGGTTTTCAACCCGGAACCAGACCGACATGAAGTGGATGCCCGCCGTGATGCGGGGAACGATGTCGCGCTCCACCTCTTGCGCCATGCTGACCTGGACCGCTTTGCCGGTGCTGCCGTGAACGACTGTCGATTGGATCACCGGAGAGCCGACGGCGGGAGCCGGAGCGCCAATCGCCCAACCGCCTTGACCGTTCAGGTCGCCGTTGGTCAGACCGTCGAAGTTCTGTTGATAGTGAATCGTCTGCGCCATCGCCGACGAAACCAGACCAACCGCCAACGCAATCACGAGACTCATGCGCGTACGCATTTCAACATCCCTTCCTTAGGGGTGAGCGGCTATCGAGCCGATTTGAGCGATCCCCATGTCGTCGTCATGCGGTCTTGGGGCGACACGTCGAGCGAGTAGGTATCGCCTGCGCCGAACGCGAACTCGTCGTAGTAACCGATCAGTCCCGCGCCCGCGTCGAACCCGATCATCCACCAACCGAGCGCGAGGTGGAGCGGGTTGCGCCACGCGAATTCGTCGGCGACGAGTTTTTCATCGACCCAGACGGAGTACGTCTGTTTGTCGATGTTCATGACGGACATCAGGTGCTGCCATTCTCCCTTTCGGATCGGCGCGACCGGCACAACCGTCTGCCCATCGTGCACGCCCACCATATCGGGCGCGCCCGACTGCGATCCAATGCGGATGACGGGACCCGCGTTCCACTCGCGCACCGAATCGCCGAAATAGAGGTGCATCGTGTTGTCGCCGACGATGTTCTCGAAGCGGAAAAAGACGGAGATGAAGTGGGTGCCGGACGTGAGTTTCGGCTCAATCACGCGGACGACTTCGGTCATCGCGTCGACCTGAACTGCTTTGCCTGAGTTGCCAAACACGACGGCGTTCTCGACGGTGACGGACGGCATGTTCGCGGGCGCGCCGACCGACCACCCGTCCTGCCCGTCCAGATCGCCGTTGTTGAGACCGTCGAAGTTCTGCTGGTAGTGCATCTTCTGCGCGGAGGCAGCCGTCGCCACCGCGATCAACAAGCCGACCATCATCGCCAATCGTTTCATCCCGCGTTCCTTTCATGAGGTGCGGATGCAACAAGACGCTCGACTTCGGTGCTACGCCACGATTATACTGGACATCCCCCAAATTGTGGAGGGTTCTATTGAGCCCGACATCAAACGACCGGCAGCCGGAAATCCGCGTCGTGCGGAGCCGTCGGCGAAAGAGGACCGTCGAAGCCCGATGGGTGGACGATGTGATCGAGGTGCTCGCGCCCGCGTCGATGCGTCAGTCGGAGCTCCAGCCGATCATCGACCGACTGACGACGCGGCTCAAGCGCAAACGGAAGGGGCGGCGAACGCCATCCAGCGACGACGACCTGCTCCAGCGCGCAGAGGCGTTGAATCGGCAGTTCTTCGACGGGGAGCTCTCCCTCGCGTCGATCCGATACGTGTCGAACCAACACAAACGGTTCGGGAGTTGCACGCCCGCTCGCGGGACGATCCGCCTATCCGACACGCTCAAAAAGTACCCGACATGGGTGCTCGATTACGTGATTGTTCACGAGCTCGCCCATCTGGTCGAGGCAAACCACTCGAAGGCGTTTTGGGCGTTGTGCGAGCGGTATCCGCTGACGGAGCGGGCGCGAGGATTTTTGATGGCGGTCGGGTTGGCGGAGGACGATGTCGAGTCTGCGTTATACGAGCAGGTTGAGTAGGTCGTCGGGGTAGACAGGGTGGGTCTTGCCCTGTCGCACGTCCTCGATGGACAACCACACGGCTCGCAGGTGCAGGTCAACGCCCGCTTCGTACACGTCGAACTCGTCCCGTTCGTAGAGCGACTCGTCCACGAATCGCGCGTTGAACACGAAGACGATTTCGTGTCCCACCTCGCCCTCGAACGTCCAGATGTTCTCCAACGTACCGAGCAGTTCGATGTCTGTTATTTCGACGCCGAGCTCCTCGCGCATCTCGCGTCGCACCGCATCTGCGGCGCGTTCACCGTATTCGATGCCGCCGCCGAGCGGTCGGTGGAACCAAAGCTCATCGCGCGTGTCCGTCGCGGGAATCGACGCTTCAAAGACGAGGAATCGCCCTTCGTTCAGAAACAAGCAGAGCGCGACGGGACGGATGCGATAACACGACGGGGTTTCGTCCAAAACCTCACTCCTTGTTCAGAGCGATGAGCGTCGCGGGTTCGCCGAGCGTTTCCGTCTCGTAGCGTTCGTCCAGGGTGAAAGCATCGTTCAATGTGACCGCGTGTTTGAGGTTCGCCGTGTCGCCCGACAACAACACCATCCGACCGTTCGGCGTCAACACGCGCTCGGCTTCGGACAGAACGCGCGATTCTCGTCTGTCGAGCCGATCTTCTTGCCGAAGGGGAGGTTGCACACGATCCGCGAGACGGATTCGTCTTGAAGCGGGAGACGGCGGGCATCCCACCGACACAACGCGCGGGGTTGATACTTTGTCCCGATGTTGCGCGCCGCAACACTCAACGCTTCATCTCGAATGTCGCCGCCGAGCAGCCCCTCGTACCGTCCGTGTACCGCTCGTTCGATCACGAGTGTCGCCGCGCCGCACATCGGGTCCACGAACACGTCGTCATCCGACGGACGCGACAGCCACACCATGCTCCGCGCAATGATCGGGCGCAGGGAGGCGTCGAGGTGGGCGATTTTATACGCGCGGTGGCGCATAGTGCGGTCGGAGAGGCGGAGCCCGATGAGGAGCTCCTGCGCGTCCTGTCGCACCCAGAACTCCAGGTGTCCGTCTTCGGCGACGGGCTTCCACCGCGAATATTGCGCTTGTACCGCCTTCGAGACGAACTCCTGCACGTCCACCCGTCGATAGTCGAACTGACCACCCAACCGCTGCGAGATGACACGGTATGTCACGCGGTTGACGCGCTTCGGATGGATTGCGCGGTACACGCTGAACCCGCGCTCCAACGCGCCCGCCGGGAAGAACATGTTGTCGGCGCGGCGCAAGTCCGACCAGTTCTTGCCGACCTCCTGCGACGAGAGCTCGGCGAACACGTCTTCCGTCGTGCCGAAATCGAGAAGTCGGTGATAGTCGCCGCGATAGTCGAAGTGGACGATGCCGTGTCGCTCGCGGAGGACGCGCGCGCCGTCCAGCCGCGACGCGATCTCATCCGCTGTGATCGGTTCGAGTCCGGGAGTTGTGTGGGCGTAGAATCGCACGGTTGGGTTACGCCGTCCCGTATTCGGTGAGGTAGGCGACAGTCAGGTCGATGATCTGTTCCACGTCGTTCAGCGAGATCACTTCACAACTGCTGTGCATGTAGCGGGTCGGGATGCTGATGACCGTCACGGGGATGCCGCCGTGTTGCGTCGAGATCGAGTCGGCGTCCGTTGACGTGCGACCCGTCTCCGTCTCGACCTGCCAGGGGATGTCGTGCCGTTCGGCGGTGGCGCGGAGTTGTTCGTACAGCCGTTGGCTCGTGCGAACGCCGCGTATCAGGACGGGTCCGCCTCCCAACTTCACGTCGCCGATGAGCGCTTGGTTGGTGGAAGGGTAATCGGACGCCCACGTCACATCGAAGGCGATGCCGACGGTCGGTTTCCATCGATTCGCCACCTGTCCCGCGCCGATGCCGCCCGTTTCCTCCTGTGTCGCGGAGACGCCCAGCACCGTCACGGGAACGGATTCGCGCTCCGACAACCGCCGCATTACCTCCGCGACGATATAGCAGCCGACGCGATTGTCAAAATTGCGCGCGGTGACGAGCCCGTTGTCCAGTTCCTGCCAGTCGTGACCGACGACGATGGGGTCGCCGAGCTCCACCCATTTTAGCGCGTCCTCCTTGTCCTTCGCGCCGATGTCGATGAACAGGTCTTCCATCTTCGGGTCTTTGTTGTCACTCGACAGCGTGCCGACGACGCCGTGAACGATCCCGCTGCGCCCGACGATCCGCACCCGTTGAGACGGCATCCACGCGGGACGAATCCCGCCGACGGACGCCACTTTCAAAAAACCGTTCCCCTAGACGTGCTTGACG
>JAQBWJ010000147.1 GCA_027625215.1 Candidatus Poribacteria bacterium | reverse complement strand
GAGTCACGGCACATCGGGCAAGTTCACGAGTCCGGGCAGAGACGGAGCCGCCGTCACGAAACACACGCCGACATCCTACACGCGCGAATCCGCGCCCGTTGCGACGGAACCCGTCGAAATGACGGAAGGCGTCGGTGGTTTGCACGAGCATTTTTACGAGTGCGTTCAACAGGGCGTCCAACCACCCGTCGAGAACGTGTGGACGGCGCGCCACATCACCGAAATCCTGTTGGCGGGGTTGGAATCGAGCAAGACGGGTCGCGCGATTGATCTGACGACGACGGCAGAGCGTCCGTAAGGGATCGGCGTGTCTGAAATCGCGTATCTATTGCTGCCCGACGAGAGTCATCGTCGGTTGATGCTCGGCGAGTCCGGCGGGTTGCCGATATATGGCGGCGGCGTTCCAGACTGGTTCAACGTCGTCGATCTCGGTCGGCTTCGGCGCGTGATTCAGGAGCGGTTCGGTATCGATACGTCGTTGTTGCACGCAAGTCGATTCGGCGAGACGTGGGTATTCGCGCTGGAGAATCGGGGCGGAAACGGCAGCGCGGGGCGTTGGTTGGAGTCGACGGATTTGACTCATCTCGACGGGGAGTCGCGCGCCATCGCTGCGGCGTGGTTTCAGTCACCCGCGACGGACGCGGTCTATCCTTGGGCGAATGCGGGTTGGTTCGTCGACGCGGAGGCGTGGATCGTCGCCGAAAGCGGCATGTCCGATCCCACCATCGACATGGTGAAGACGAGCGGAACGGGTATCGTGTTGCGCGTTTCGGGCGACAACCGCGCGTCCTACTTCAAAGCCGTGACGCGACGGTACATGCGCGACCTCGAAATCGCCGAGACACTGAAGTCATGGCATCCGACGAACGTTCCGCAAGTGATCGCCGCCGACACGGGACGCCGATGGTTTCTGATGGCGGACATGGGCGGGGTTGACCTCAGCGAAACGAGAGAGATCGACGTTTGGTGTGACGCGGTGCGGGCGTACGCGCGTCTTCAAAAAGAGTCCCTCGCGCGGCTTGACGAGGCGGTCAAAGGCGGATTCGGAGACTATCGCCCTGAACCGTTGCGTCGGAAACTCCGAGATGTGGCGAAACGCGCTCGAACGCTGGCTCGCGGTTCGGGTGAAGACATGTCCGACGCCGAGTACGATGCGCTCGAATCGGTGTTGCCGCGATTGGAAGACGCTTGTCGTCAACCCGACGATTACGCCGTCCCATACGCCATCGAACACGGGGATTTCCACGCGGGCAACATCCGCGTCACGGACAACGGGTTTGTCTTCTACGATTGGTCGTGGAGCATGGTGTCGCATCCGTTTCTAAGCGCGACGACGCTGCTTCATCTGGCGAAATGGATGACGGACGATCAGCGGGCGGCGGTGCGCGACGCCTATCTAACTGAGTGGACGGACGACGAACCGATGCCTCGTCTCCGCGACCTATTCGAGCTCATTTGCAAGTGGTCGTTGCTCGTTGCGGTGGTTGTAGATGGCGAGTGGGTCGAGGCGTTGTGGGAGGAGCTCGGTTGGAAAACGCCGCACCCGTACAGCGCGTCCGCCTATATGTTGGAACGCCGCCAACACTACTTTCTCCAAATGCTGAGACGCATGACCGATTACGGCAACACTCTGACGACAACAATTGGAAAGCGAGGCGATTCCACCCGATGCAACTGACACCGGAAGAACGCCAAAACAGTTCATTGACGCCCGAACGCCTCAAGTTCGCCATTGATCAGGTGCGCGTGAACGGCTACGTCATCCTCGAATCAGTCCTCACGCCGGATTTTGTCGGTGAACTCCACGAGACCTTCATGCGTACGCTCAACGAGTACATTCGGCGCACGGACTCGAATCGCGGCAAAAACCGTTATCAGATGCACATGCCGTTCATGGAGCCGTTCAACGACGCGCGGATCATTACGAATACGTTCGCGCTGCCGATACTCGACGCGCTGCTCGGCGAGGACTGCGTGTGTCACTACTTCGCGTCCGATACGCCGCTGCCGGGCTCGGAGCATCAAAACGTACACTCCGACATCCACCGACTGTTTCCGGGTATGCCCATCTCGCCGCCGACGTTCGCCGCCGTTGTGAACGTGCCGTTGGTCGATTTTACTGAGGAGAATGGTCCCGTCGAAATATGGCCCGGCGGGACGCATCTGATGCCGGAAGACGCGCCGATGCGGGAACTCACCGATGTGGTGGACAGCAAACTGTGCCTGATGCCCGCCGGATCGATCCTTGTGCGCGACATGCGGATGTGGCATCGCGGCACGCCCAACCGCTCGAACGCCGCGCGACCCAATATGGCGATGATCTACGCGCGGTACTGGCTCAAAACACACTACCCGAAGATCGGCATCCCGCAGGACACGTACGACAAACTCTCCGACCGCGCCAAGAAACTGTTCCGTTTCGAGGACATCGGCGGAGAGTTGGTGAACGTTCCGGTGTCGTGACAGCCATCTATCGAATGTTGAATCGGTTGGACTGAACGAGGTCGAAGAATTCCTTGCGGGTCGCGGGGTCTTCCCGAAATGCGCCGAGCATGTAACTCGTGACGGTGCTCGAGTGCTGTTTCTCGACGCCGCGCACCATCATGCACATATGCGCCGCCTCCGTGACGACGGCGACCCCGCGCGGCTGAATCGCCTCCTCAATCGCTTCGGCGATCTCGCGCGTCATTCGTTCCTGCACCTGAAACCGTCGCGCGAACATATCGACCAGTCGCGGGATTTTACTCAACCCGATGATCTTATCGTTCGGCAGATACGCCGCGTGGCACTTTCCGTAGAACGGAAGCAGGTGGTGCTCACACAGGCTGTAAAACTCGATGTCGCGGACGATGACGATGCCGTCGGTCGCTTCCTCGAAGACGGCTCCGTTGATGACCTCGTCGAGTTTTTGGTGATAGCCCTGCGTCATGTGCTGCATCGCTTTCGCGGCGCGCATGGGGGTTTTCAGCAGCCCTTGTCGAGTGGAATCTTCGCCGATGCCGGAGATCAACGCGCCGTACAGTTCGGCAAGTCGCTCCGCCTGTTGCGCGTCGGGAGACGCAAAATCATCGCGCTCAGTCCACACGGACGTATTCTGGATTCCTGATCGCATCAGTCTACTATGCCTCAAGAAGTGGTGCTCGATACGTTGCCGTCATACTTCATGATAACGGAGAAAAGTCCGTCGCCGCCAGAATCTTGACATCAACCTGCTGAACGATGGGCCCGTTCGCCTCAGTCGTCTTGCGGACGGCGATCCATTCCGGGTCTTGGCGAAACGAGTCCCACGCCGCTTGTCGCGCGTTCAGGTCTTCAAACCGACAGAGATACATCAGTTCACCGTGACTGCGTTCGCCCAAGTCCGTGACCCAAAACCCGACGACCTCAATCCCGTGTCGGGGGAAAATGCCCATCGTGTGGTCGCGGAACCGCGAGAGGATATCGCCCATCCTGCCCGGCGGGATGATGTAGTTTCGCTGTTCGTACACCATTGAAGTGACTTCCCTTACTTTGGTGACTTACTCGCGTCCCTCATGAACGCGCTCATGGTATCGCTGATCGAGTCGGCGTACAAGTCTTCCCGGTTTGCCCGTCCCAATCGCTTTGCCGTCTACGTTGACGATGGAGTAGACGCCGAACGTTGTTCCAGTCAGCATCGCCTCATCGGCGGCGAGCAAGTCGTCCAACGTGTAGGGTTCGAGGCGTACGTTCAACCCGAGTTCGTTCGCGCACTCGATGACCACCGCCCTCGTGACGCCGGGCAATATATGGTGCCCTTCTTCGCGCGTGACGAGCTCTCCGTCGCGGATAATAAACAGGCTCGTGCTCGCGCCTTCCGTCATCACGCCGTCTTTGACGAAGACCGCCTCGAACGCACCGGCGTCGCGCGCGGCGCGTTTTGCGATCATGTTGCCGAGCAGATTCAACGATTTGATATCGACGCGCGCCCATCGGATTTCAGAGTGCGTGACGACGGAAACGCCGTCGGTGCGGTGCGTCGGGTTGAGCGTATACATATGGCGGGCGGTAACAATGAGGGTAGGCTTCGTCTTGTCGTCGAAGGCGTAATCGCGTTCGGAAACGCCGCGCGTCGCCTGCCAATAGACAAGCGCGTTCGGGATACGACTTGCCGCGTACGTCTCAACGACGGCTTTGCGGACATAATCCATCGAAACGTGATCGAGCCAAATCTCTTTCAGACTGCGTTCAAACCGCTCGAAATGTCGTTCGAGCGCCCAGAGTCGTCCGTCGTAACTGCGGGCGACTTCGTAAACGCCATCGCCGAACTGTAGCCCTCGGTCGTTAATCGAGATATAGGCGTCGTCAATCTCGGTGACGACGCCGTTGACGTGGGCGAGCTCTTTCACGAAATGTCCTCCGCGACCCCGCGATGCAACCGCGTTCAGTATAGCACGTCTTGAAAAACCGCGACAAACCCGTTCGTCGTTGAGAGAAAGAACTCAAGGGCTTGTGCTGGTTTCAGCCGTCGCGTACTGTTTAGTCGAACTCGATGTAAGGAGGATAATTCCCCAATGAACTCTTTGGACATGCGTATCAAGGCGTGGTACGGGGACGAAAAAGTGTCGTTGCCGATCCCCGACTCGTGGCGGGTTGAAACGTCCGTCCCACCGTTGGCTCGCAAACTGACGCGCGCGGAGATCGAATCCGCGCTGGACCATCCCATCGGCACGGACAGGCTTCAATCGCTTGGCAAGAACGCCAAAAGCGCGGCGATCATCGTTGAAGACATGACCCGTCCGACCCCGACGACCGAGATCATTCCCTCGCTGCTGACGATGCTTTGCGGTATCGGACTCGATCAAGACTCCATCCGTTTCGTGATGGCGTTGGGCGGACATCGACAGATGCCGCGCGACGAGATGGTGAAGAAACTCGGCGCGGATGTGGTGGGTCATTACGAAGTCCTCAATCACGACATGACGGGCGAATTTTCACACTACGGCGCGTCTTCGCGCGGGACGCCCATCTACGTCAGCAAGGCGGTCGGCGACGCCGACCTCAAGATCATTCTCGGCACGGCGTATCCGCGTCCCGGAACAGGGTTCGGCGGCGGGGCGAAATGCCTTGTGCCGGGCGTCGCCAAGTTGGAGACGCTTGCGGGATATCACAGCCTCAGCGGGAAGGGCGCTCTCGACCCTACAGGCGAGATGCGGCAGGATATCGAAGAGATCGCCCGCACCGTCGGGATCAACTACATCGTAAACGCGGTATTGAACGGCGATAGGGAAATTGCGGGATTGTTCGCGGGCGATGTGGTCGACGCGCATCGCGCCGCCGGAGACTTCTGCAAACAGATCAACTTGATGCCGATGATCGAAGACGCCGATGTCGTTGTCAGCAACTGCTATCCGTTCGACACGAACATGCGGTATACATGGCGCGGCACATGGCCCTTCGGTTCAAGTCCCGATGCGCTCCATATCCTGGTGGACTATTCCCCCGAAGGCAGCGGCTATCACCAGCACTTTAAGGCTGGCGGACTCCCCTTCGCCGTTCGCAGCGACCGGGACGCTTCCTACCATCTCTTCTCGCCGATGATCGGTCCCAAAGAGGTGAACGAGGTAACGCCACACGCGCAACATCATGCAACGTGGGATAGCATCGTGGAACTCGTCGCGGCGAAGGCGGGCGATTCGCCGAAGGTGGCGTTCTATCCTCAGGCGGGCATGTGCTGGCACACTTGAGGAGCGAGTCGGAAATGGAGTGACGCGAGAGACGAAGAGGAGAACGGTTTGTGACGAAGGCGCTCCTCAACTCTCGAGCGTTACATCGTGAACACACTAGATGTAAGGAGCAGGGGCGATGGCGCAACCGTCCGGCAACCAGACGTTTAAGACCGTTCAGCAGCATATTCTCGAGCATCCGCACCGCCACTCGACAGCGACGGGTGAGTTCGCATGGCTCATGTCGGGGATCACGCTGGCGACGAAGATCATCCAGTCGCAGGTGCAGCGAGCCGGACTTCTCGACGTGATCGGAACGACCGGCTACCAAAACGTGCAGGGCGAAACCGTCCAGAAACTGGACGAGATCGCCAACGATACGTTGGTGAGAACGCTTGGATATCGCGGAAACGTCGGCATTCTCGTCTCTGAGGAGGAGGAAGACCCGCACGTCATCGCGGAAGCCGCCGAAAAGGGCGACTACATCGTCTTATTCGACCCGCTGGACGGCTCAAGCAACATCAACGCGAACGTGTCCATCGGGACAATTTTCTCGATCCTGCGCCGCAACCCGAAAGTGAGCCGCAACGATGTGATGTCCCACATCCTGCAG
>JAQBWJ010000146.1 GCA_027625215.1 Candidatus Poribacteria bacterium | reverse complement strand
CCTCGTGTTGAGCGAAGAGGACGCCCGTAACCTGTCGAGCGAACGGCAAGCGTCCGACCGCGCCGAACGTTTGGCGACGCGACCGCGCGTCACGCTTGAGGGGCTGCACGACCACATCGCCGAGGGCAAGATCAAGGAACTGAACATCATCGTCAAGGCGGACGTGGAAGGTTCCATCGAAGCGTTGCGCGGTTCGCTGTCTCAGTTCGACACGGACGAAGTGCGTATCCGCGTGATTCACGGCGGCGTCGGGGCGATCACCGAAACGGACGTGATGTTGGCGTCCGCGTCGTCGGCGATCATTCTCGGCTTCACCGTGCGCGCGACGCCCGAAGCGGAACGCGCGGCGGACCGCGAGCGCGTCGATATCCGCACCTACACGGTCATCTACGAGATGGTGAGCGACATCCGCGCCGGGCTCGAGGGGTTGCTCGAACCGGAACTGCACGAGCAGGTGCTGGGTCGCGCGACGGTGCGCGAAGTGTTCCGCGCCCCCCGCTACGGCATGATCGCCGGGTCGTACGTGAACAACGGGCGGATCGTGCGCGGCTCGAAGGTGCGCGTGCTGCGCGACAACCGACTCGTCGCGGAGGGCATTGTCGATTCGCTGCGCCGCTTCAAAGACGACGCGAGCGATGTCGCCGCCGGGTACGAATGCGGGATCGGGCTGGGGTCGTTCAACGACTTCAAGGTCGATGACGTGCTGGAGTGCTACACGCACGAGGAGATCGCCCGAACGCTGCAGGCGCCTTCCACCGGACGAGGGCGATAAACCGTTTGAGGCGAGTGGTGCCATGCGAGTAGGCGTCGGCTCCGTTCGGTTTGAAGTGTCGGCAAGCCGCTCGTTGAAGGACAAGCGGCAGGTCGTACGCAGCGTGAAAGACCGCGTTCGGCAGAAGTTCAACGTGTCGGTCGCCGAAGTGGGCGACTTGGACAGCAGGAACATCGCGGAACTGGGATTCGCTTGCGTGTCGAACGACGGGCGGCTGGTCGAAAGCACGATGACTCAACTGGTCACGTATATCGAGACATCGTTTCCCGTGATCGTGCTCGATGTCGAAACGGAATTGTGGTGATGACGATGCTGCATGAAGCCCCGTACACCCGCGCCGAGCGCGTCGCCGAACAACTCAAACGCGAGTTGGGCGATGTGCTTCAACGCGAAGTGAAAGACCCGCGACTGCGGCAGTGCGTCGTGGCGAACGTTCGGTTGTCGGGCGACCTGCGCGTCGCGTGGGTGGGACTGAGCGTCTATCCCGCTGAAGAAAAGCCGGGCGTCGAACGCGCGTTGAACAAGGCGAGCGGGTTCATCCGTCGGCAGGTGACGCGGCGGATGAAATTACGCAACAGCCCCGAACTGCGCTTCGAGTTCGACGACGGCGCGAAACGGCTGATCGACATGACGCAACTGATCGACCAAGTGGACAAGGGCGAACCGGACTCCGCGCCGGACGAAGACGACGACAATTGAGTGAGGGCTTTGGGTGACGGATTCGCTGACCAACGCGCGCGAAGACGCCTTCCGCGCGACGCTCGACGTGTTCGACCGCTACGACTCGTTCTGGCTCACGTCTCACATCCATCCCGACCCCGACGCGGTCGGCTCCGTGCTGGCGGCGGCGCACTGGCTTCGCGGCATGGGGAAGACCGTCGAGGTTGTCCTGCGCGACCCCGCGCCGCGCATCACGCATTACCTGCCCGGCATCGAGTGGATTCTGCCCGAACCGTCCGGCGAGGCGAGGCAGGTACTCGCCGTGCTCGACGTGGCGAACCGCGACAGGCTCGGCTCGCCGCTCTCCAAGACCTTGCAACCGACTGGCCTCATCCTGAACATCGACCATCACGCGACGGGCGAGCCGTTCGCCGATGTCGTCTGCGTCTTCACCGACGCCTGCGCGACCTGCGAACTGCTCTATGACCTGATGACGTTCGCGGGGTCGGAAATCACCTACGAAACCGCGCAGTGCCTCTACTCAGGGATCATCGGCGACACGGGCAACTTCCGTTTCTCGAATACGACGCCGCACACGCTGGAGGTCGCCGCCGACTTGGTGCGAAAAGGCGTTCAGCCGAACGCCGCCTACGAGCAACTTTACGGCTCGCGGACGGAAGGGCAGGTACAACTGCTCGGCATGGTGCTGAACACGTTGCGTCGGCACTCGAACGGCGACGTGGCGACGATCCGCGTCACGCGCGAGATGTATCAGGCGACCGGTACGACAACGGAAGACGTGGACGGCTTCTCGGACTACCCCCGCTCGGTGGACGGGGTGAAGGCGGTCGCGTTTTTGGGCGAATTGAAGGACGGCAAGATCAAAGTAAGCCTGCGGTCGCGGGACGAACGGGTGACGGTGAACGGCGTCGCGGCATCGTTCGGCGGCGGCGGACACGCGTACGCGGCAGGTTGCATCCTCGACGCGCCGATTGAGGATGTGGAACGGCGCGTCGTCACGGCGTTGACCCTCGCGGTCAAGGAAGCCACCACCGAGTCGTAAGCGGCGTTCATTCGCGCGCAGGCGTCAAAACGTTCGTTGGATTTACCAGACGGGAAACCCCGCGTGAAGGTCATCGACGGCTTCTGGGAACCACCGACGCCGAACGCCCCGACCGTACTCACGTTTGGGCGATTCGACGCGCTGCACATCGGGCATCAGGCGATTTTTCGCCGCGTTGTCGATCACGCGCGGAAGACGGGGCGACTGTCCGCCGTGCTGTTCCTTGAACCGCACCCGATGAAACTGATCGACCCGACACGCTGTCCTCCAACACTCACCCGACTCTCCAAGAAACTGGAACTGCTCGATTCGTTCGGCTTCGACCTCGCCGTGATCGCCCGTTTCGACGACCGGATGCGCGGCACGGAAGCCTCCTCGTTCATCGAACAGATGGCGCGCGGGTTTCATGTAGCACATCTCGTCATCGGCTATCAGGCGCGCTTCGGGCATCGCGGGCAGGGCACGACGGACACTCTTGTTGAACACGCCGAACCGCTCGGCTACACGGTGGAGACGGTTGGGGCACAGGAGTACGACGGCGAAGTCGTCAGCAGCACGCGCGTCCGGCTTGCGGTGGAGGCGGGCGAGCTCGATCTTGCGGAGACGCTGCTTGGACGACGCTATTCCGTGACGGGCGAAGTCGTCAAAGGCGATCAACGCGGGCGCGAACTCGGCTACCCGACGGCGAACGTCGAGTTCGGCGACCAGCAGTTGCCGCCGTTGGGCATCTACGCGGCGCGCACGGTGGTTGATGGCGTGTCGCATGATTCGGCGGTGAGTCTCGGCGTCCGTCCGACGTTTCAGGGCGATACCGTCCTGTTGGAGTCCTACCTGCTCGACTTTTCCGGCGACCTGTACGGGAAGACGGTCGAAGTCGTCTTCATCGAAAAACTGCGGGACGAACTGCGATTCGATTCGCTCGACGCGCTCGTCAAACAGATCGACGCGGATGTGGAACAGACGCGACGCATCCTCGCCTGAATCTCGCTTCGACTTATTCCGATTTAAATGTACCCCACGTCGTCGCCAGTTTGTCGCTCGGCTCAACCGCCAACAGATCGGGTAGATCGTCACCACCGTGTTCGGCGCGGCGAATAACGGGTTGACGCCGATCCCTTTGACGCATTGCGGAAAATTGACACCCTCATCCGGCTGGATGTATAGTCGGTTCACGAATCGTCATCACTTTTTCGACGGGATGCCCGCTCCGTCCCGTCCGAGAATCAGGGAGGCGTCGGCGCATCGTGAGCAATGAACGGTTCCTGGTTCTGAACTCGTACCCGCCGCCTCCCGGGTCGTACCCTTTCCATAAAGCGTTGGTCGATCTCGGCCATGAAGTGGTCAGCGCGGGTCCTTCCGGCTGGTCGTCGATGGAGGAGAGTGAGTTCCGACGTGTTGCGCCGGAGTGCCGACACCTATTGACCGAACCGGACACCCCCCTCAGTCGGATATTTCACGACATCGGATGGACTCCCGACGGCGTATTCCAACTGGACGCGGGAGCCACCATTTGGCCCTCCGACCTAGAGGACTGCCCCGTTCCCACCGTCTACACGCACCTCCACTATGTTCGAGGTTCCGCCTCAGCCGAACGGCGTTTCTGTTACTACGACCGTTACGTCGTGCCGTGTCATGCGGATGTGTATCCCGCTCGCGGGTACGATCACCAAGTCACCGCCGATGATCTCAAGTGGTGGCCCGCGTGGTATCTGCCGCATTTCGAGTCGAACAATCGGGACGTTGACATCTCGTTCTTCGGTTGGCTGCATCCCACGTTTACAAGGGTTCACCGCGACCGAAGCCGCCTGATGGCTCGGATTCGCCGATTAGCCAACGAGGGGGTTCTCGTCTGCGTCGCGGAACGGACGCCGTATCACGCCGTTCAAGCGATGTACGCGCGATCCAAGATCGTGGTCGAACACTCAACCGAAGGCAAGCATCTGACCCACCGCACGATGGATGCGATGTGGGCGGGCGCAATGGTGCTCGCCCCAAGACAAGACCCAAAAACACAATGCCCGATGAGCGAACATCTGCACGACCGCCATCACATCGTCTATTTCGAGGACGACGACGATGCGCTCGAACAGATTCGGTACTATCGAACACATCACGAAGAAAGGAACGCCATCGCCGAGAGGGGTCGGCAGTTTGTCCTCGACTACCTCAAAGGGATGGCGAGCGAACTCGGCAACTTCCTGCTTGACGACTGCTTCCGAAGCATCCCGCACGATTTCTTGGAGCGCCGCAAAGACCGACTGGAACGCTTCGGGGTGAATGAACGCCGCAGACAGTTGGATCGCGCGAAACAGTTTTACTGGCACGCCCACGATGCGAAGCGCGCGCTGGCATTGTGCGAAGCCGTTCCCGGCTGGGAGAGCGACCTGCACGTTCGCCGTTGCCGAGCGGTTGCGGCGGTTTACGCCGGAGAGATACAGGCGTACCAAGACGATATCAAGGCGGTCTTAACGAAGGTTCCCGACCACCCGTTCGTTCTGTTCAACCATGCGACGTTGTGCTTTGAAAAACGCGAAGACCTTGGGCATGAAGTCGCCATCAGCGAGACGCGCTCGGCTCTCCTCGCGCTCCAAAAGGCGAACCCGGAACGCTGGGACCCGGAAGAAGCGACTGGACTGTACGCCGCCTGCGACATGGAGCGATTTCGAGCGGAACTCGATGAAATCTGCGTCGCAACGGTGCCCGGTTTGCAACGTTCTCAGATGGCGCGCCGACTCTGCGTGTTCCAACTGCGCCGGAATCTCGGCGTTCTTCTGGCTGAGGCGGCTCAATGGGAGCCCGCGTACCAGGCGTTGCGCGTCGCCGAACAACTGATGCCGGACGACGGCGCGACATTGGCGCAGATCGGAAAGGCGTTGAACGCGCTCAACCGCGCGCCGGAAGCGATTTCGTACTATCGCCGCGCCGTCTCGCTCGAACCGTTTTTTACGGAGGCGGTGATCGCGTTGGCAACGTTGTTGGCGCGCGATGACCGCGCTGCGGAAGCGTTGGCGCTCTTGAACGACTCGTTGTTCGTTCACCTTGACGCGGATGAGTTGCGTCTGGAACTGCACCTGCTGAGAGGGCAAATCTACTCGGCGCTTGACCGACGGGAAGAAGCCGCTGCCGCGTGGGGTGACGGTCTGCGCGAATTGCGGACGGGGCAGTTCGCCGTCGGAGCGTTGGTCGTGAATCGTCCGGCGGCAGCGATCCTCCCGGCGCGGCTTGCCGACTGGGAGGGCGCGTTCACAGCCGCGCTGGGGCAAGATGCGTCCTCTCCGCCGGGAGATTGAAACGTCGTGGCGGTCGTGGCGCGGTTGTCTTCCGCGCGGCGCGTGAGTATCATCCGAAACGGTTGCGCGACGCTCCGGAGTGATCGTCTGGGGGCGATGAAGTCTCAACCATCACCCTATTTGGGGCGAACCGAACCGCTCGTCGCCGTCACCCATCATCGTGACGTCCCCCGAACGCATGTAGGCGATTCACTTTGCAGAGTCCTATCCTCCCGTTGAACGAGCTCGCCGAATTCACCGCGCGCCATCGCGCGGACGGCAAAACGGTCGTGCACTGTCACGGTGTCTTCGACCTTCTCCACATCGGACATATCCGCTATCTGCAACAGGCGGCGACGCTCGGCGACATCCTCGTCGTGACGGTGACGCCGGACCATTTCGTCAACAAGGGTCCGCACCGACCCGTCTTCCACGAGCAACTTCGCGCTCAGGCGATTGGCGCGTTGGCGTGCGTGCAAGGCGTCGCGGTCAACGAGTGGCGCACCGCCGTCGAGACGATCCGGCTCCTGAAGCCGAGCATCTACGCGAAAGGCGC
>JAQBWJ010000145.1 GCA_027625215.1 Candidatus Poribacteria bacterium | reverse complement strand
CGATCTTCATCCTGCCGATGGAACGCGCGAAGCACGACGACGCGACCGTGCCGCTCGCCGAACTGTCGCCTTTTCAAGAAGCGTTCGCCGCGACGACTCGAAACGATCAACCTGTCTCCGGCGGATTCGTGCTGGATGAACTCGGTATCTCGCTGTTCACCCCAGCCGACGGGATCGCCCGTGCCGACATGGCCGCGCTTGCGACGACGTGGACAGGCGACACCTACGCGACGCTCAACGTCGTCCCAACCGCGAAGGACGCACCGTCCGCGCGCGCGTCGCTTGAGTGGCGGAAACCACGCTTGAACATCGCCCTGACCGGCGAACGGAACACCGTCTTTCACCGGATGAACGCGAACACCGCCATCGAACATCTGACCGAAACGCAACTGGACGCCCG
The DNA here is from genome assembly GCA_027625215.1 of Candidatus Poribacteria bacterium. GTDB lineage: Bacteria > Poribacteria > WGA-4E > JAQBWJ01. The sequence goes on along the minus strand of JAQBWJ010000145.1, from coordinate 5,924 downwards.
CCTCGCCTACCCGATCAGCCGCGCCCGTCGCGTGGAGTTTTCGGTGGGCGGGACGCGCGCGCCGCTCTGGTATCGGTTCCGCGTCGGCGATGAGGTCGGTTCAGCCGTCGATGAGACGGTTGCGGCGTCCGTCGCACTCGTGCATGATGATGTTTCGGAGTCGTCTCGGTTGGGACCTGTTTCCGGCGCGCGGTATCGGGTGGAACTGACAAGAACGCTCGGACGCGACGGACTATCGGCGCAGACGCTGCGACTGGACGCTCGACGCTACGTTCGGCTCGGTTCCCGCACAATCTTCGCCGCGCGTCTGATGTACGGCGTCAGCGGCGGCAACACGCCGGAGGCGTTCCATCTCGGCGGGCACACGTCGTTGCGGGCGTCCGAGTACGACGCGGTGCAGGGTTCTCGAATCGGTTTCATGTCGATGGAACTGCGCGTGCCGCTGATCAACGAGGCGAGGATCGCATGGCCCCTCGCGTTCGGGTTTGATTCGTTGCGGGGTGTCGCGTTCATCGACTCCGGCATCGCGTGGGACAAGGGTGACAAGCCGCGCCTTTCGCGCGTGACGGACGACGGAAGGCAGTTTGAAGACCTGCTGTTTCAGTTCGGGTTCGGCGCGCGGATGACGGTCGTCGGGCTACAGTTGAGGTGGGATATCGCCCGCGCCTATAACCTGACGCGCTCGTCCGAATGGCGGTCGCTCGCCCGTATCGACCACGATTTTTAACGCTTTCAAACGCTCTGCCGTCTCTTAGCAAAACAGCGCAAGGATAACTCGATGATCAATCGCTCTCGCCGCCTCACGATCATAGGCGGCGTTCTGTTCGCGCTGTGGATTCTCAGCCGTGTCTGGACGGCGTACGTTCCCGACGTGTGGTGGTTCCAGTCGTTATCCGGCGCGAGCGGGTCGAACTACACCGCTGTCTTCACCAAAATCGTTTGGACGAAAGTCGCGCTCGGCGTGGCGATGAGATTGATTCTGTTGGCGATGAGTGTCGGCAACGTGTGGCTGGTGCATCGACTCGCGCCGCGCGCCGTCCATCGCTCCGTTCAAGGCGCCTTGCCCTGGGACGTGCCGGAACGCGATTTGCGCGTCTACTTCCAGAAGATTCTCTACGGCGCATCCGTTGCCTTCAGCATCGCGCTGGGGTGGGCGTCGACGGCGCAGTGGGAGGTCTGGCAGCGGTGGTTCAACTCGACGGGCATCTCGTTCAAAGACGCGGACGGTTCACCGATCCTTGACCCGCTTTTCGGCAAGAACGTCGGGTACTACATCCTGAAACTGCCGTTTGAGCAGTTTCTCAGCGGGTGGTTCCTCGCCATCGTTCTGCCCATCGCGTTGATTTCAACGGCGGTCTATTTCTTCTACGGCGGCATCTACAACGACCGTAACCGCCTCGACATCTCGCGTCCTATCGGCGTCCATCTTGGTTCGCTCGGCGCGTTGACGTTTATCGCGCTCGCGTGGCGACACCGTCTGAGCATGTACGAACTGCTGTTCACGTCGCAGAACAAGTTTTACGGCGCGGGCTACGTCGAAGTTCACGCGCGGTTGCCGATCCTGTGGATACTCCTCGTCCTGTGCATCATCGCGGCGGTCGTCTTTCTCGTCAGTGTGTTGCGGAACCGTCTCGCTCCGGCGTTCTATGTGACGCTGCTCTATTTCGTGGTGGTGATTGTAGGCGGCGGGTTCTATCCCGGCATTGTCGGTCAGTTGAAGGTGAAGCCGAACGAACAAAACCTCCAGCGCGAGTATATCGCCCACAACATCGAGATGACCCGTCGCGCGTTCGGTCTCGACAAGATCGAACTGAAACCGTACGACGCCTCAGGAGACGCGCTCGCTCTGTCGATGGTGCAGAAGCCTGAAATCATTGAGAACGTCCGATTGTGGGACCCGCGCCCGCTGATGGAGGTCTACCAACAGTCTCAGGAACTTCGTCCCCAGTACGATTTCGCAGACGTGGATATCGACCGCTACAACGTCGGCGGCATCAAGCGGCAAGTGACCATCGCCGCGCGCGAACTCGAAACGGCGCAATTGACGCAAGGCGCGCAGACGTGGGTGAACAAGACGTTCAACTTCACGCACGGCTACGGCGTCGTCGTGGGTCCCGTCAACGCGGTGCAGGAAGGGAAACCCCACTACTACCTCAAAGATATACCGCTTGCCACCGAAACGGGATGGACGCACCCCATCTCCGAGACGCCCGGACCGCGCATCTACTACGGCGAGCGCACGGACAACTACGTGGTGGTGAACCCGAACAACACGGAAGCGGTCGAGTTCGACTATCCCATCGAAGGCGAACAGTTCGCCAAGTATACCTATACGGGCAATGGCGGCGTCCCGATGGACTCGTTTCTGCGTCGTCTGACCTACGCGCTCAAATTCAAAGAGTACAACTTCCTGCTGTCAGACCAAGTGAAACGGGGCAGCCGGGTGATGTACGACCGAGAAGTCATGACGCGCGTGCAACGAATCGCCCCGTTCCTCAAGTTCGATCCCGACCCGTACCTCGTTCTGTCAGAGGGGCGTCTCGTCTGGATGGTCGACGCCTACATGACGACGTACCGATATCCCTACTCGCAGCCGCTGGAAGATTCCTACCGCAACTTCATCATTCAGACGCGCGGACGTCAGGCGGCGACGCGCGTTCTGCCACGAGGGATCCCTTGGGGCAACTACCTGCGAAATTCGGTGAAGGTGACGGTGGATGCGTACGACGGCTCCGTGAACCTCTATCGGCTCGATACGGACCCGACGCTCGGCGTGGACGACCCGTTGTTGGAGTGCTACGCCGAAATCTTCCCGACGCTTTTCAAGCCGTTTTCCGCGATGCCGGAGACATTGAAACAGCACATGCGCTATCCTCGCACGCTGTTCTGGTTGCAGGCGACGCAACTGTGCTCATACCACATGACCGACCCCGACACGTTCTACCTCGACGAAGACCTGTGGGACTTGACGTACGAAATCTACGAGGAAGAGACGCAGCCGGTCGAACCCTACTATGTCACGATGAGTCTTCCGGGCGAGACGACAGCCGCCGAATTCATGCTGATCTACCCGTTCGCGCCGCACAACAAACTCGTGATGAGCGCGTGGATGGCAGCGCGGTGCGACTATCGCACCGAGGGCGGTCGGCAGTATGGCGAGATTTCCATCTACCGTTTCCCGAAAGGTTCGCAGATGTTCGGTCCCGAACAGTGGGAATCGGAGTTTCTGGCGAACGAGGAGTTCTCCAACTGGAAAAAAGTCCAAAGCGCGGATGTGAGACGCGGCAATCTCCTGCTGTTTCCGTTTGAACAGGGGATGCTTGCCATCGAACCGATCTACCTGCGTTCGCCCGCCGCGCCGATCCCGATGTTGCGGCAAGTTATGGCGGGGTATGTCGTTCAGTCTCCGACGGGCAATCAAACCCGTTCGGTGATGGGGTTGAACCTGACCGACGCGCTCAGCAAACTGCTCGGCGGCGTCGCGTCGATACCCGCAGTATTGACCGAATCGTCCGAACCCGCCCCAACAGCGGCTCTACCCGCTGAGACGAACGAATTGATCGGCGAGGCGCAGTCCGCTTACGACGCCGCGCAGAGCGCGTTGCGACAAGGAAAATGGACGGAATACGGGCAAAACATGGAAAAACTTGACCGAATCTTGAAACGTTTAGGTGAAAACGCGCGTCGATAACGACTGAAGTGGCGCAAGGACGGGGGTTTACGCGAACTCTTCGCTTGGCACAGCCAGACCCACTCCATATACTGCGCCTCGCAACGAATCCACATCCGGTTGCGGTGTAGCCGCACCAACAGGGGAGGTTTCCCAGCAATGACCAAACAGGACCTCATCGATCAGGTCGCCGAGTCGTCCGGCTTGTCCAAGAAGCAAACCGGCGAAGTCATCGACAGCGTCGTTGACGCCATTTCGGGCGCTCTTGCCGACGGCGACAAGGTCAGCCTCATCGGCTTCGGAACGTTTGAAACGCGCAAACGCGCCGCTCGTGAAGGACGCAACCCTCAGACGGGGAAGAAAATCAAAATCTCCGCCAAGACGGTCCCGGTCTTTCGTCCCGGCAAAGCGCTGCGCGACCGCGTCGACTGAGAATAGATCGAGATTGCGCGATAATAAGGGATCACCTGCTTGCAACAGATGATCCCTTTCGCGCTTGAGTATACCGAGATTCACTTCTGTGGCGGGTTGGCGAACGTTCCGTCTTTGCGATGGACGGCGTATTGAGAAATCTCCTCGAAGTCCTTGACGCGCTGGTTGACGGCTGCATTCACGAACAGGTCGCCGTCACGCAATACCATGCCGTCGATGGCGTCGGGGATGAAGAAGAACGCTTTTTGCAAAACGCCCAAGACCCCATGCTTCCGCCCGCCGATGCCCTTCACGTCGATGTACCCGACCCCCGCCTTGCCGTAGACGATCTTCCCTTCGACAAGATAGACCGTCGTGACCGTCGCATCCGAGTTCCAAGGGTCGAGGTACGGCACGGAGCGTCCCGTCCCGATTTTCAACGTGGCGTCGAGCACTTCCTTCTCGAACTTGTGTTCGTACGGCGCGTCGTACGCGGCGATGAATCGGCACTGCACCTCGGCGGAATCGTCCTTCGCGGGCGGCACATAGGCGAAGAACTGGAGTCCGCGCAACGGCACGGCAAGACCCACATCCAACTGCATCTCGGCGAGCGCGTTCCGAGCGTGACGCCCGTTTAGGTAACTGATGACGCCCGTCTCTTTCACGGTGCGCGCGACGAAACCCATCGCCCTGACAATCGTCAAACGGTCTTGCGCGCACGACTTGTAAAAGTCCGCGACATCATCGCCGTTCGTTTCGGTGGCGGGTTGTCCCTTTCCTCCGAGAATCGCCGACGCATACGGGTTCAAGGCAAGCGGACGTGTTTGCGTCGCCTTGCGTTCCAAAATGCGAATGATGTGCTCCCGAAATGTGGGGTACTTCGCCAAGTCGGGGTCGGTCTGCGCTCGGTGGATCGCTTCGGCGGCGATCTTCGCCGGGTCGCGCTGCGCCACCTGAGCGTCCGCGACGAGCGTCACCGCCAATAACAACATAAGCGCGAGTGAAAACGAACGTGTGTCCATAGAAACCGTTTTGGAAATCCCTTCTCTCCGCGCCGAGCCGTCACACGACGAGGATCGTTTCGAGATATGGCGACGGAAACACGCACGTCCCGTCGTTCGCGCGATTATGCTTGCGGACGACCTTCGCGTACTCTTCCTCGAACGACCGTTGGTCGGAAGCGCTCAATCGGCGGTACACATCGACCATCGGACCCGCAAACTTGATGAAATGCTCGACCATCTCATGTTCCGACCGCGACCGAAACAGGTGTTCGCGTCGCGTGGAACGGATCTCCGACACGGAGCCGCCGAACAGTTCCGCGATCCCTTTGTCCGTTCCCCATCGAAACGGCGGATGCACCCCTTCGGGCGGAGGCGGCGCGTACTTCGCCATGACACCTCCCATAATGTCGACAAAGTAGCCCTCCGGCGACCAACTCGCCAGCCCGATCATGCCGCCGCGCCGACAGACTCGGACGATCTCGTTCGCCGTTTTCTGTTGGTCGGGTGGAAACATCACGCCGAATACGGACGACACGGCATCGAACGAATCGTCTTCGAACGGCAGCGCTTGCGCGTCGCCCTCGTGAAACTCGATCCCGAACCCTTCCAACTTGACCCGCTGTCGCGCGTGTTCGATCAACGCGGGTTGGAAGTCGAGTCCGGTCACGTCCGCGTCGCGTCGCGCCATCGCAAGCGACGTGTTCCCGGTCCCGCAGGCAACGTCGAGTACCGCCGAACCGGGTCGCACCGACATCGTTTCTGCGAGCAGTTCGCTCACGTAGAGGAGCCCCGTTCCGATCCGCCGATAGTCGCCTTGCGCCCATACTTCCCGCTGTCGC
>JAQBWJ010000144.1 GCA_027625215.1 Candidatus Poribacteria bacterium | reverse complement strand
GTGTTGAGACCCACCAAGGATACGCCACCTGATTCAATTCGCCCATACACAACTTTCGATCATATCTCTGCGGATGTAGCCGCGTCATACATGCTATAGAGGGAGTTGGCTGTCATTGTCAGGCTGCCGAGAGTCAGTACCGAGAGCATCAATGACGGATCGGCAAAGGTGGACGGGTTATCATCTCCGTAGGTGGCAACGGCAGCGACCATTACCACCAAAGCGCCGGCTTGGACAGCCGCCATTATTGTTCCTTTGCGCTTCTCGCTGGGACCGTTGTAGAACTGACCGAGACCAGGCCATGCAAGCGAGAGAAGTCCAGCGACAACGGGCTCACGACGCTCACTCTGAGCAGTTGCGCTCTCGGCCCACCCGAAGCAGCCACACAGAAGGATAACAAAGACGACAAACTTATTCATTTCTCATCCTTTCGTTTGATTGTGACATATGACGCGAAAATGATCACCTGAGTCAACGCATCGCGTTGACCAGCACCGTTTGCGTTTGTGCCGATATCGACCACGACAACCAACGATCCGTCTCTCGGTCGCGTAAACCAGTTGTTAATCGCATCTGATTTGAACCATCCACGCTCATCACATACAGATCGTTTGGACTTTCGCGGTTCGACCAGAACACGATCTTGGTTCCATCCGGCGAAAATCGCGGGGCGTTGTCGTTGAACGTATTGTCTGTTATGCGTCTTAAGTCCGTTCCATCCGCGTTCATCGCGTAGATTTCAAGACGGTTTCCACCTCCATTTCCTGCCGCCCACACGAGACGTTTGCCATCGGGCGACCACGACGGCGAGTAAGGCATTTCACCAAGATAGGAGACCCGTCGCACGTTACTTCCGTCAGGATTCATCAGATACAGATCGGATGGACCAACTCGACTTGTGGTCGCCGTGTCATTTTGCGTCCCGAAAACATTATGACGACTCGACACGAATGCAATAGCGGAACCGTCGGGCGACCACGCAGGATCGGAATCGTTCCCGATGTGGTGTGTCAATCGTCGGAGATTCAAACCATCGACATCCACAGCATATATTTCGCCTGATACGACGCCGTCGATCACAGAGTCCGAGCAGTACGCGATTCGTCGACTATCCGGCGACCATGTGGGAAAACCGCCTCCGATTCCGTGCGTAAGTCTACGCTTATTTGATCCGTCCGTGTTCATTACGTGAAGCTCAAGTTTCCCACTTTCATCCGATGCAAACGCGATTTTCATTCCGTCAGGTGACCAGGTCGCTTCTCGGTTGACCGCACCATTGTTCGTTAGACGCGTGAGCTCTCTACCGTCCGCATTCATCGAATATAGATCCGCGTATGTTTGACCGTCACCCGCCGCAAACAGCAGCTTCGTTGTCGTCAACGCCCCCGTTATCGGTGTTGCCGGGGTACCGGAACGCCGTTCCGCCATCGAGTCCGGCAGAGAAACAGACAATCGATCAAATAGGAGACTAACTTCCGTTGACTGATCCCTTCCGAGCCCCAAACCGCTTCTGTCATCGACAGTTTGCGGAGCCCACAAAGGTGTCACCGCCGCCGACAAATACCAAGCGACGATCAAGAACAACACGCTACCGACTGTAATCGTCGAAGCTTTCCACAAACTTCCGGTGAGGAAGACCGCATCGTTGGCCTTAGGTGTCGGCAATCGCTGAACGCGGTCCATCACCTCGTCGATACTCGATGCGCTTGGCGTCACGACCCATACACCGGCCAACAGTCGTTGCGCGTCTTCCCATCTCCCCGTTCGCTCGAAGTATTCCCGCAGCCACGCCATCCCCCGTTCCAGTCGTCGCGCCGCCGCGTTAGGGTGGATCCCCAGCGCTTCGGCGATCTCGGCGATGGAGGCTTCCTCCATGTGCCGCAACGTCACTGCTGCGCGTAGAGTCTCCGGCATCGCTGCCAACGCCGACTGAACGGTGCGCTCGATGTCATTCTCCCGCTCAAACCGCTCCTGGCCGATCTCAGGCACTGGCGTCTGAGCTAGCGCCTCGTCGTTGACAGGTGTCGGTTTTCGACCGCGCAGGGCGTTGCGACTTCGGGTGTGGGCAATCCGTGTCAACCACGCCTTAAACCGATCTGGCGAGCGCAACGTGTCCAGTTTTTGGTATGCCGCGAGGAACGTCTCTTGGGTAATATCACGCGCGAGCTCCCCGTCCCCGACGATTCCGAAGGCGATCGCGAGCACAGTCCGTTCATGCCGACCCATCAGTTCGGAAAACGCCGTCATGTCGCCGCGACGGCAACATTCGACGAGATACCAGTCGGGCAGATCGTTCAATGTGACACCGTCCATATAGACACCTCAACCGATGACAACACCCACAGGAAAATGCAAAAGAATTGAGACTGGCGTCGAGATTCGGTATGCTCGCCGTGGAAATGACGGTCATTGTGGGTTCTGTTTAGAGGAATCCGGCAATTAGCGCAACGGTCTGCTCATGGGAGGAGGTTCGCATGATTCGGCTGACGGACGACGAAATCCGCTTCTTCCGCGACAACGGTTATCTCATTAAGCGCGGCGTGCTCGACCCCGACTTGATGTCGGAAGCCCGCGACAGCCTTTGGGCGAACGCGCCAGATTCTCGCCGCCGAGACGACCCCGATACGTGGATCGGCGCGTGGAAGCCGGAAGACGAGTCGGATGACCCGAAGTCGTTACGGAAGGGGACTCGGTGGAACTTTCGTCTGTTGGGCGGCGAGGAGTTCATGGTGAACCTCCTACCTGCCGATCCGAATGTGCACGGCATGGCGGAGCAGTTGTTGGGCGAGGGAACGATCCCCGTCCCGACGCGGATGCGCGGCATCTACTGCACGTTCCCCTACGGCGATGTCGAAAAGAAGGGGTACGGTTGTCATGTGGACGCTCATCCGTTTCATCTCGGCGTTGTCGGCTACATCGACGACGTGCCGCCTGAGGGTGGCGGTTTCTGCGTGTGGGCGGGCAGCCACAAGACGTTCTATCAAGACTTCCACTCACAGTACAAAATGGAACCGAAGGACTGCCACGAGGAACATCGTCGTCAGGTGAACGACTCGCCGCACACGGACTGCTACGGCAGCGCGGGCGACATCGTTTTCTGGCATCATCGGATCGGACACATGGCGGGACACAACTACTCGCGGCAGATTCGCCAAGCGGTGTTGTGCGACTACCGCAAGCGCGACCTCGACACGACGCAGGATGAGCCTCCGCAAGACGATATGTGGCGCGATTGGGACGGCATCCGCTCCCTGAACGAACGCGACAACGGTTAGACGCCTTCCACCGCCGAACGAACAAATTGCGTCAAGTTTCTATCCATCCCGTTGAACTCCTCCGGCGGGAGGTTCCGAAGGATGTGGTGATAACTCGTCACCTGATGCGCGCTGCACACGACCCGCGCGACATCCCACGCCTCGCTCAATCTCGCCGGGTCAAAGTCCGCCGACCAAGGGGCGAGGTAAGCATCTTTCATCATCTGCCGCGCCGCCTCGTCCTTCACCCAAAACACCAACAGCGTGTCGATGAACGGGTGCGCGACGCAGGTGTCCGACCAATCGAAGAAGACGAAGCGGTCGCCGTTCAGAGAGATGTTGTCGGCGTGTAGGTCGCCGTGGGCTAGGGTCGACGGGATTCCGAAGTCGTCCAACCGTTCAACCTGCTCGATGATCGCGTCCACCTTCGCGCGGTACTCCTCGGCGAGCGCGTCGTCTTGCATCAACGCGAGGCTGTCGCCGTCATCCGCGAGCATCCGCAGCAGACCGGGCAGCACGCTCAGGCGTCGGTCGAACGAGCCTTGTTCCAGCAGCCAATCGACGCGCGTGATCGTCTTCCGTTGCAACTCGGCGAAGGCTTGAAGGGCGGCGCTTTGTCGTTCCGGCGGCGCGTCGAACCCAAGCGGTTTTCCCTCGTCCGACATGAGCATCCGATAACGTTCCTCGTCCGCCGCGAGGATGGCGGGAACGGCGGACGGGTCGATCTCGGCGATGAATCGGATCGCGCGTGGCTCGCACAAAAACAGCGGTAGTTTCGCCGACTCTTTGAAGTACACGTTCCCGCGATCCGTCGGCACGCGGAAGACGCACGACAGCCCCCATCGCGTGAGCGTTTCGAGTTCGCCGACGCGCGTTCGCTTGAGGCGCGACAGTTCCGTGTCGATCCACCGGAACGCTTCGGCGTCCCACGCAGGATCGTTCCAAGGCGAATGAAAAATGGTCGGCGGCGGCAGAGACATGGCGACGTTCCTCCCGCTCAATAGCAACGGCGGATGCAGTTTTGTCGGTGCATCCGAATCGCGGTTATGTGAACCGAACTCATCACACCACGAATAGGATCGAATGCCGACGCACGACGACTTCCTGTTTCTTCACCCAAAGCAGCGATTCTGGGGCGCGCCTCGCATCGATCACGACCCGTTCGGCGACCGCACGTACCGCGGGCGGTTTGCGCTGTTTCAAGATGCCGCCCATCGCGTCCTACCAGAGTACGACCTCGCCCCGTCCGAGCTCTCATTCTGCGGCGACGAGGAAGACACGTTTGAGAACGAAGCGAAATTGATGTTTTTCCTAGACGGAACGGAGGGCGTGTCGCTCCATGTGTTCGCGGAAGACGGGCGTAAATACCGCCTGACGTTCCACACACGCAGCCTGTTCGACTGGACAGGGGAGGAACACCGACGCGCGAGGATCGAATCGGTGATGGTCTGGCACGCCGCGCTCGCCCGCGACACGGATACGATGGGCAGCGCGCCGGTCCCGACGACAAACGGTACGTACACAACGGAAACGGAAATTGTCGGCGTTCCAGTCGGAGTGTCCGTCACGACGGGGATTCATCGTGTTCGAGAGTACGGTTCGTACGCGGACGACTTTGCAGCTCATCGCGCTTTCGCAAACACGTTGGCGCGCATGCACGTTCATGCCGCGTCGTGGGAGCCGCCGTCAAACGTCGCGCTTCCACGCTTGGACGGCGACTATCTGCTTGGAGCGGCGCGCTATGCGTTCAGCCGAATCGACCATATCGAGCTGGGTTATGTGCGCCATTGGATGCGACGCAAAGACTACTCCGCATTGATCGAAGCGGCGAAGGCGGTCGCTCCCGAACTGACACCGGATGACCAACCGTCGATTCCGATTCACGGGGACAATTCGCCGTTGGAATATCGGACGACACATGGCGGGCGACCTCACGACCTGTTCCGCGCCGCGCTTGGTCATCCGTTCTTCGATTTGGGGTCGAACGCCGGGTACTCCCGACGTGAAATCAGGACGTTTCTCGATGCCTACCGATCCGTCGCGCCACTTCCGCCCGATAGTGAACGTCGATTGGACGCGCATTATCTCGCGTCGACAATTCTCTCGCTCGCGCGAACATGGCACGGTCGGCGGGAGCATCCAAACCAGGTGGTGCACATTTCACGCGACTTGTGGTGGCGATTCAGGCGCGGTATTTCAATCCTCAGTAATGACCCTAAACGATAAGTCTCCGCGATGATCAGTTAGAGGCGATTTTTGGAACTCACCTTGAAATCGCCAAAACCGTTGCACTAGACTTGGAGCGCGACGACGATAGCCGAAACGTTCCCGCCGGACGAACGTTCCGTACCGGATGACCGACCTCCTTCACCGCAAGGATGCGACAACTTGACGCAGACGGCGACCGAACCCATCAAATGTCTCGGATGCCAAGCGGAACTGGAACCTCAGGCGTTTCAGGACGCGCACAAAGTCTGCCCACAGTGCGGACACCACCACCCCCTGACCGCGCACGAACGTCTTGCGTTGTTGGTCGATGAGGGATCGTTCACCGAGTTCGACGGCGACCTCTACTCCGTCGATTTCCTGGAGTTCCCGCGTTACGCCGACCGCCTCGACCGTTATCGGGAACAGACCGGGTTGAAGTCGGAGATGCTGACGGGGTTCGCGCAGATCGAGGGCAACGATTTCGTCATCGGCATCACGGACATGCACTTCATCATGGGCAGCATGGGCTCCGTCGTCGGCGAAAAGATTACGCGGTGCTTTGAGCGCGCCGTCGAGAAGCGCCTGCCCGTCGTGATCGTGTCGGCGTCCGGCGCAGGCGCTCGCATGGACGAGGGAACGGTTGCCCTGATGCAGATGGCGAAGACGAGCGCGGCGGCGATGAAACACCATCGCGCGGGACTGTTCTTCGTCTCCGTCGTCACCGACCCGACGATGGGCGGCACGGCGGCGAGTTTCGTCTCGCTCGGACACATTATTATGGCGGAACCCGGCGCGAGACTCGGTTTCGCCGGACCCCGCGCCCGCGCCTCCATTGGCGAGAAAATGCCCGAAGAGCTCCAAAAAGCCGAGGCGTTCTTGAAAAATGGGCTACTGGAT
>JAQBWJ010000143.1 GCA_027625215.1 Candidatus Poribacteria bacterium | reverse complement strand
ACGCGAACGACCTTGTCGGCGAGATGCCGGAGGTGGACGCCTTCGTCGGCACGAGCCAGTTCATGCACATCGACACGGTGATCGCCAACTCGAAAAAACGGCTCGCGTCTCCGACTCCGGCGGAGATTCTCGTCACGTCTCCCGCGTATCAATACACCCAACCGTTCCCCCGACTCCAAGCGACCCCTTGGCATTACGCCTACCTCAAGATCGGCGAAGGTTGCGACAACCGTTGCACGTTCTGCGCGATCCCGGCGTTTCGCGGCGACTATGTCAGCCGCCCCGTCGAGATGCTCGTGCGGGAAGCGAACGTGTTGGCGTCGTCCGGCGTCAAAGAGCTCGTCCTCATCTCGCAAGACACGACGTTTTATGGGAAAGACCTCAAAGGCACGCCGCAGATCGCCGAATTGCTCCGCCAACTTGCGCGGGTGGACGGCATTGAGTGGGTTCGGATGCTCTACCTCTACCCCACGCTCATCGACGACGAACTGTTAGATGTCGTTGCGGGCGAGGAAAAAGTCTGTTCCTACATCGACGTGCCGTTCCAACACATCGACAACGACCTGCTGCGTCGCATGGCGCGCGGGACGAAGGAATCGACGTTGCGCGACCTCGTGCCGAGAATCCGCGAGCGCGTGCCGGGCGTCACGTTCCGCACGTCGTTCATCGTCGGTTTCCCGGGTGAAACGGACGCGCAGTTTGAATCGCTGCTGGACTTCGTGGTAGACTCCCGATTCGAGCATTGCGGCGTCTTCAAGTATTCGCCTGAAGACGGCACGCCGTCAGCGGAGTGGAACGATCAAGTTCCCGATGAGGTGAAGGAAGAACGGTTCCTCGAACTCGTCGCCGCGCAGACGGACATCGCTTTGGAATCACGCTCCGAGTTGGTCGGACAGACGGTGCGCGTGTTGGTGGACGGGAAAAAACCGCAAACGCCGCTCATGGAATCACGGATGGCGTCGCAGGCGCCGGAGATTGACGACGTGGTCTATCTCCGCGACGCGGACGTCAAGAGCGGAACATTTGTCCAGGCGAAAGTGGTCGAAGCGTTCGATTTCGATCTTCTCGCCGAAGTCGTCGAGGTGGAAACGTGACGAAACGCAGCCAGTGGTCGCCATTCGGGATAGCGAACGCGCTGACGATCATCCGCATTTTGGTGATCCCCCTGTTCGTGTGGGTCTATCATCACGGGTACGGCAACGCGAAGACGGCGAGCACCAGCGCCGCGTGGTACTATCTCGGCGCATTGGCGATCTTCGGGCTTGCGTCGTTTACCGACTTTCTCGACGGTCGAATCGCTCGGCAGCGCGGCGTGACCGAGCTCGGCAAGTTTCTCGACCCCATCGCCGACAAACTGCTAGTCCTTGCCACGCTGCTCGCCTTCAAGTATTGGGGCGACCTGATCCCCGTTTGGATGATCCTCATCTTCGCCGTGCGCGAGATCGGCGTGACGCTGCTGCGTTCGGCGTTGGTCGCGCGCGGAGAGCGCGTCATCAGCGCGTCTCAGTGGGGCAAGTTCAAGACGATCTCGCAAATGAGCATCCTCGTGGCGAGCATGTTGCTGCTTGGACTGAACAGCATGGCGGGCTACCCGATCGAACAAGTCCACACGGGTCGCGGTCCCATCTTCTGGATGATGCTCGTGCCGATGGCGCTGACGGTCATCTCCGGCGCGGAGTTCCTCTACAACAATCGGGATCGGTTTCGGGCGCTCGCCTCGCGCGGACAGTAAACTACATTGGGTTTCCGTCGTTGTAGCCATCGTGCTTGAAACAGCACTTTGGTTGAGGGGACTCTACCATCGTGATCCGCCGACAGCTTTCGACATGGTCGATAATATGTACGCTCGCCGGATTGATCCCGATGGGCGATACGCTCGGTGCGCCTTATCGCGATACCCTCCTATTCATGGAGTTAAAACCTCCACCATCACCGTTCCGTATCCAACTCGTTGTGATGACCCCCAACGGTTTCGGTCGCCAACCGATTCCCGGACTGCCGGATGATATCGGGTGGGTTCGCTGGTCGCCGGACGGTCGCCAAATATCGTTTATCTCATACGACCGAGACATCGGTTCAGGAATCGGCATCGCGAACGCCGATGGGAGCAATCTTCGATTCCTTGATGATACCGGACAATATGGCGGCTTCGGTTGGTCGCCCGACAGTTTGCGACTCGTGTACTGCGACTTATCGCTGGAGGGGCTGTTCGCCGGACACAGCACCGGCGATACGCTGCATCTCATTGATGTAGACGGTACCAATAAGAAGGTGATCGGAGACCTCGATGTGAACGAGGCGTACCCCGATTGGTCGCCGGATGGCAAATTGATCGTGTTCACCGCCGGACAGGAAGCCACAAGTAAATCCGAACTGTTTGTGGTCACAAACACAGGCAAGGAACGACGGCAACTTACGCATCTGGACGGGTTCGTACGAAATCCCCGATGGTCTCCCGACGGCAGGAAGATCGCGTTCACGTACGGGGAGATACCGCATCGACAACGGATTTACGTAATGGACGCCGACGGCGGCAATCCAGCCCCGGTTGCGGACTTTTCCGATTTCGCCGTTGACTATCCAATCATCTCGCCCGCATGGTCGCCAACAGGACGCAGCCTCGTCTTTTCCGCCAAACGTGGGGATCCGCGACTCGACCGTCTCGACCTTTATGTTGTCAATGTGGAGACGGGCGCGATTCGCCAAGTGACCGACACCCCGGACATCCATGAAGGCGGTGTCGACTGGTACGGGTCGAGTCTCGATGTCGATCCGTCAGGCAAACTTCCGACGACGTGGGGTTCGCTCAGGCTGATTGACGCTGAACGGTGACATCGGCGTTACCGCGCGACCTTCACCGTTCCATTCCCAACCGACTGATCGAAGTGCTGCAACTCCCAAGCCCACGTCTCGCTGGGCGAAGTCGCCTTACGCAACACCGACCCCCCGAACGACTTGCCGCCGTCGGATGAGACCAACACCAACTGAATCGGATCGCCCACGCCCGCCAGAATCGCGGTAACGTTGCCCGTTTCGACAGGCTCCTCCGGCACGGCGACGACTTCAATATAGTCCGGGATCACCGGATTCCGAAACGCGGCGAGTTGGAAAATGACAGGCTTGCCGAGTCGCGCCGAGTACTGAAACTCCGTTGAAACGCTGTCCGACCCCGACGGCAGGAACGAGACGGACAGCAGGATACGATTCGCGGACTGCCCAAACTCGGTGAACGCTTCGGTGAAGCGTCCGCGCAAGGCGTCTCGCTGCACGGAGCGCACTTCCGACAAACGGTTCCCACTGAAAAACGCCGCCTTCACGTTGAACGCATCGCGCCAGCGGTCTTCAACGGTCACGTCGATCTGGAGCGGCGCGACTTCGCCGATTGGCTCGAAGGAAAGCGGGTCGCTCGCCCAACCGACCAATGTACGGCGTTGCGTGTTGATCGGGAACAGCGGATGCGCGCGCGCGGACACGTTCCCCTCCTCGCCGTCGAACCCGTAACGCCCGTTTTCAATCGACAGGTCGTCCGCGAAGAGCGCGATCCGCCAATCCGCATAGACCTCCTGAACCGACCGCGTGAATCCCCGCGACCGCAGCGTCGCCTCGACGCTGGCGATCCCGTTCTCCCGGTTCGCAATGAGCGCGTTGATCGTCGGCAACCCGCCGTACTGCTCGTACAGGTAGAGCGTCCACAGGTACGCCGCGCCGTAGTACGGGAGCGAACTGCCGACGCCGCCGGGCCACGCCGTCATCGACACCATCGGCGACGACTCGAAGGCGTCTCGGTGAGCGGACGGCGAATACCCGCACAGCCACATCGCAAAATCGGACGCGCCCTCGTTCAACCAAACGTCCTCGTCCGTGTCCTTGCCGTAATGGATGAGGTGCTGATATTCGTGCGCGAGGATGCCCAACCC
The DNA here is from genome assembly GCA_027625215.1 of Candidatus Poribacteria bacterium. GTDB lineage: Bacteria > Poribacteria > WGA-4E > JAQBWJ01. The sequence continues at coordinate 2,450 of JAQBWJ010000143.1, read as the reverse complement.
AACGTCCGTCTTCGGGTCGAGCGGATCGACATCGACATAGAGCATCTCCGTCTCGTTGCTTTGGAACTGCGCGCCGAATCGCGGGTCGCGGATGATCCCACGTTGCTGGTTCACCGACGAAAAATATCCGCCGACGAACGAGCCGCGCGGCGGCACGAAGTTGTCCTTGATGTCGAGCAGCAGCAGCACGATGCGCGGGTCGCCGTCAATGTCGGGCGGGTTGCCGAACGCGGCGCGTTGCAGGTCGTAAATGCCCTGCGACGGGTCGGCGGGCGTGGAGTCGTTGAAATCGCGCAGCACCCGATCAACCGTTTCGGCGGTGACGCGCCCGTTCCACGCGCTGTCTTCGACGTACACGTAACACCAATCACCGACGCCCCGCAGCGTGGACGGGACGGTGTATTGGCGGTTCGGGTTGAAGTTGAACGCGAAGAAATCGCGGCGATGCCCGACGTTGAAGCGCGGCGCGACCACCTGCGCGGGAGCCGAATACGGCATGACGGGCGGCGGCAAGCCCCGGAACAGTTCGGTGAGGATCGGCGTCCCGTCCACCCAAGGGGCGTCCTGAGAGACGGCAATCCCTCCGATCAACAGGAACAGCGCCGCCGCAACTCGCATCGTTCGCATATGTTTCTTCCATCGCCGTTGAATGTGCCGTCGGTAGAATGATCGCCCACGCGCCCCCCTCGATCAGAAACGGTCGGACCACCACATGAACGGCAGCCCTCGCGGGAATAGAACGCGCAAGATCGGGAGCAAAATGTCGGGCGCGTCCACATTGTCGAACGTCGTCAAGTCGTCGATGTCGTAGTAGCCCAACATCAGTTGGGTCAGGCGGTTCTGCGTGATGGCGAGCGTCGGCGACTTCGGTTTGTCGGCGGACGCGACCGTCAACGCGCCCTTGATTCCCGTTACCCGAACAACGCCGAGATCGGTCGTCACATCAAACGTTCCCGACCAGGCGCGCAACGGCGACAGACTCAACCGCCGTTCAAGGTCGCCCATGATCGCCTCGAACGTCGGCAACAGGTGGATGATGCGAAACATGCCGTCGCCTGTGCGAACGAACTCCGTCTCGGCAACGCAGCCGAACCGATTGAGATAGATCGTGAAGGGGTGGTCTGGAGGGATGATGAAGCGGATCGAGTCGTGTCCATGTTTGCGCGCTCGGTCTCTCAGCGACGCGGCAACGGCGGGCATGTCTCGGCGCGAGCGATATCCCACTTCGGCGACCTTCGTTCTATCGTCCTTTCGGTCTACGACGGCGTACCCAACGATTTCGCCCTGATCAAGTACAACCCACGCTTCCGCTTCGATGCCCCACATGGTTGCGTGCTCGAACTCGTCCCACGTCTTCTCGTTTCGGTAGATGCAGCACGTTCGCCCTTCGTTGTTCGCGTTGAACATCTTGGCGATGCGAGAGCCGTCCGATTTCTCGAACGGACGCACCGTCGGCGTGGCTTCGACGCGATCCAACGAGGCGGTTTGGACGGTCAGCGAGTAGTTCGGGATGCCCTGCGAGTAGTCCCACCGTTCATAGAAATCGCGGATACCGAACAGTCCCGCCGTGTGAAAGCCCTTCTCGCGCATGTAGTCGAGCGAGTCGTTTAAAACGCGCGTCGCGTAGCCGAGTTTGCGGTGCTTCTCATCGGTGCCGACGCCCGCGATGCCGCCCATCGACACCATCGCCCCGCCGACGCGCATCCGGTACTCGATCAACCACAACCAACTGACCTTCTGTTCACCGGAAACCAACTGAATGTAGCACACGCGGTCGCCGTGCATTTCGCGCACGATTCGCAGTCCGTCCGACATCGAGTCTCCTTCGTCGCTCCAAGATCATCCCCGCGCGACACCGCCTCACGCCGCTCAAACCGTCGCTAATCCGCCCCGTCGTACAGCGTCTTGATGCGGGCGGCGAGCGTTTTCAGGACTTCATGACGCTTCACCTTCATCGACGGCGTCAACTCGCCGTCTTCAATCGTGAACTCCCGGTCGGTCAGGAAGAAGACGCGGACGCGCTCGTAGTCGGCGAGGTGCGCCGTCAGGCGGTCCATCTCCTGTCGAAACAGTTTTTTGACGGTCGCGTGTTCAACCAACTCGGCGCGAGGTTGCAACGGCAACCCCTCGCGTTGGGCGAACTCGTCCAACGCCGCGAACGACGGCACGAGAATCGCCCCCGCCACCTTCTCCGACTCCCCGATGACGACGCTTTCGGCGATATAGGGGCTCGCCTTGAGCGCGTTCTCAATCGGCTCCGGCGCGATGTATTTGCCGTTCGACAGTTTGAACAGGTTCTTCTTTCGACCCGTGATCCGCAGGAACCCGTCGGTCAACTCGCCGAGATCGCCCGTGTGGAACCAACCGTCCGCATCGACGACGTTCTTGGTTTCCTCCGGCAGTTTGAAGTAGCCCTTCATCACGAGCCGCCCGCGCGTCAGGATTTCGCC
>JAQBWJ010000142.1 GCA_027625215.1 Candidatus Poribacteria bacterium | reverse complement strand
CGTTCAGATCGCGTGGCGCGTGTTTCAGGTCGTCTTCATCTTCGGGGTGATCGGGACGTTGGCGTTCACCGCGTACGGGGCGCATTTTATCTCGCTGAAGGCGACGGAAGTGCCCGATTTGGCGTCGCTCGAATACGGCGAAATCAAAACGTGGAAGCAGCATTCGGAGGTCTATTCGGCTCCGGCGGTGATCCAACAAGGCGTGCCGATCAAACATGTGCGCGCTCGACTGGAACGGTTGGACTACGCGCCCATCCCCAACGGCGCGCCCATGGTCGGCGAGTTCCGCGACGACGTGCCGTCCGTCGGCGAGGGCGATCTGACCGTATACGCGCGTCGGCTCGTCTACCCGCGATTGAGTCAAGCGGCGCAGTCGTTCACGCTCCGTTTCAAAGACGGCAGGTTGACCTCGATTTCCGACGACAACGGCAATCGCCGCGACATGATCTTTCTCGAACCGGAGTTGATGGACGAGTTCTACAACATCGACGAGCAACTCGCCCGCCAACTGATCCGCCTGCAAGACGCGCCCGAACATCTGATTCAAGCGACCATCGCCATCGAAGACAAAGACTTTTATCGCCATCCCGGCATTCACGCCCGACGGTTCGCCGTTGCGATGGTCAGGAACGTCCTGCACGGGCGACTGTACGGCGCGAGCACGATCACCCAACAACTGGCGAAAAACATCCTCCTGACGCGCGACAAGCAGGTGACGCGCAAGGTGAAGGAGTGGGTGCTCGCCATTCGCATCGAACAGCGCTATTCCAAAGACGAAATCCTCGAACGCTACCTGAACTTCAACGACTACGGACGCGCGAACAACCGCACGCTGTTCGGCGCGAAAGAGGCGGCGCGTTACTTCTTCGACAAGGACGTGGGCGAACTGACGCTCGTCGAGTGCGCGACGCTCGCCGCCGTGCCGAACGCGCCGACGCGCTATTCGCCGATCCTCAACCCCGACAACGCGACGCGACGCCGCAATCTCGTGCTGAAGCAGATGGAGCGACGCGGCTTCATCACGAAATCGGAATACGATGCGGCGGTATCAGAACAGTTGGTCGTCGCCTCGCCGGAGCGCCGCAAGATTCGGAGTCGCGCGCCGTACTTCACCTCCTACATCCGCCAAATGCTCGAAACGAAGTACACGAAGGACGAACTCTTTTCGAGCGGACTGCGGGTCTACACGACGCTCGACCCGCTGTATCAGGCGATGGCGCAGGAGACGATGGCGGAACACCTCCGCGAATTGGACGCTTCCAGCCGATACTCGTCCATATCGTACGATCAGGCGCGCGAACAGGTGCGTTCCGGCTCAAAAGACAAGTCGTACCTGAAAAACTACACGCAGGCGGGCGTGTTGATGATGGACGCGCAGACCGGGTACGTCCGCGCGTTGGTCGGCGGGCGGGACTATGAGTTCCACCAATACAACCACATCACCCAAGCGCAACGGCAGTCGGGCTCCTCATGGAAGCCAATCGTCTATACGGAGGCGTGGGAACAGGGTTGGCGGTTGGACGACCATATCATCGACGAGCCGTGGTCGTATTGGACGGGCGTCAGCACCTGGACACCGACGAACTACCGCGCGGACGAGTTCTACGGCTCCGTCACGCTGCGGTTTGCGCTCGAAAAGTCGTTGAACATCCCGACGGCTCGGTTGATGAACGACGACGCCATCCGCAGGACGCGCATTGGGCCCGTCATCGACTTGGCGCGCAGAATGGGCATTGAGTCGCCGTTGCCGCCGTTCGCCGCGTTGTCGTTGGGTTCGGCGGACGTGACGCCGATGGAAATGATCGCCGCGTACACGACGTTTCCCGGGCAGGGCACGCGCGCCGAGCCCGTCGCCGTCCGCTACATCGTCACCCTCGACGGGGTCATCCGCGAGGAAAACAACCCGCGTCGCCACGAAGTGATCGATTCGCGTTTCGCCTATATGACGACCGAAGCGTTGCAGGGCGCAATGACGAAAGCGCACGGCACGGGCATCCGCGCCCGCACGCTCGGCTTCAACTACACGGCGGCAGGGAAAACGGGCACGACCTCCGACTACACCGACGCTTGGTTCATCGGGTACACGCCGTCGTTGGTGACGGGCGTGTGGGTCGGGTTCGACAACCCTGAGAAGAAAGTCGGCAAGACAGGTTCGGAAGCGGCGTTGCCGATTTGGGCGAACCTGATGAAGGAAGTCGTCTACCGAGACGAGTCGTTCTCCGAACCGCGCGGCATGAACCGCTTCTCGGCGAACGCGGCGATGCCGTAAGTCCCCGACCCCGCGCTCAGAGTTTCGACGCGAACTCGAAAAAACCGATCTCATCCAAATCGCGCTTCAACGATGCCACTTCCCCCTGCGTGAGCGATTGAAGTGGCGGTCGCAACCCTCCGCAATCGACGCCAACCAGCGACATCATCGCTTTGCCCGTCGCCATCCCGCCGTAGCGAAACGCGATCCGCACCATCTCGCGCGATTTCGCCTGTTCGCGTTCCGCCGTTTTCATGTCGCCGTTCGCGTAGGCGTCCATCACCCGCAGGTAGAGCCGCGAGGCGTAATTGTAGGTGCTGCCGACGGCTCCGCTCGCGCCCGCCACCAACGCCGACAGCAGAATCTCGTCGCTGCCGAACAACATCGTGAATCTGCCGCCGTCGAAATCGGCTCACCGACCGAAGTCCATCAGGTCGCCGTCGGAGTACTTGATCCCGGCGAGCGTCGGGATGCGGTCGGCGGCGGCTTCGAGAAACGCCCGCATCGAGAAGTGAACGCCCGTCATGCCGGGAATGTGGTAGTAGTAGAACGGCGTCTGCGGCGCGGCGGCGGCGATCTCGGCGCACGCAGCAACGAGCGCGTCCACCGTCGGCGGCTTGTAGTAGAACGGGGGCACCGCCGCCATCGCGTCCGCGCCGATCTCCTGAGCGTGACGCGCCAACGCGCTCGCCTCGCCCAAACTCGTATGACCAACATGAACGACCGTGACGAACCCCTCCGGCTGGACTTCCCGCCATCTCTCCGCGACGCGCATCCGTTCCTCCGTCGTCAGCGACGCTCCCTCGCCCGTCGTGCCGCAGATGAACGCGCCGCTCACCCCGTTGTTCGACAGCAGTTGCGCCTGTCGTTCAATCGTCTCGTAGCGGACGTTCCCGTGTGGGTGGAACGGCGTGTGAGGGGCAGCGATCAAGCCGGAGAGCGTCTTGTTCGGCATTGGGGAGGTTTCCAAAAATGTGATTGACGAGTCGTCTAAGCGAAGGGTTGAAGAGAGTTGCCGTATCATCGCGGAAGTCGCGCGGCGAGTTCAAGGTGAAAGATCGGGGCGAACCGTCAGTTCGCGTCCGTTTCGCCCGTTTCAAGGAGGGGTGTCTGCGCCCGTTGAGACGGTCGTTGTTGCGCGGCGAGACGTTCCGCGATGAGCCGCAGTTCCTCAACCGCTTGACGCGCCGCTTCCTGCACTTCGGGGATCGCGTCGCGGGCGGCGATTCGCGCGAGCGTGTCGATGGATTCCACGTCGGCGTGACGTTTCAGTTCGTCGGCGACGGACGCGCGGACGAGCGGATCCCCGTGATTCGCCAGCTGACGCAACGCGCGCGTCGCGTGCGGTCCCAACGCCGAGAGGATGCGGACGCCGTACCGACGGAGAATGGATGCGCGTTCAAACGGTTCTCGGTAGGTTCCCGTGCCGTGCTGCGTCGCGGCGGTCTTGGACGCGCCGCGCACGATGGAGGGCGGGTCGGTCAGACGCGGCGTGTTGTTGTAAGCGTCGTCGTTTTTCGGCACGACGAGACCTTTCGCAACGATGAGGGGTGAAGCGGCTAGCGACCTACCTGAGCGCGTGTCTTCGCATGACGGAGGCGGCTGCCGACATCGACGATGGCGCTCGGCGCGTCGGTTGGAGACGCGCGTCGCTTTGCGTTCGCCAGTCGCGTTCCGCGCGATGCCGATTCGGGAGAACGTTCCCGTACCGCCGACATGCGCCGTCCCACAAGGGCGAATTGTCGCACGACCCATTCCAGCAACACAAGAACGAACCCGGCGGCAAGCAACGGCGCGCTCAACGGTTCTTCGCCGAAGACGCCTTCGCGCGTCGGACGCGCCCATACGGTCGGATCGGGCGAGATCGTTCCGCCCGTGCGCTCGGCGAGTTGCCGCAGCAGCGACGGGTCCGACGCAATGAGCGATTCCGCGTTGGCGAAATAGGCGATCTTCCGACGCAGCGCGTCGTTCTCATCCGACACGATCACCGTATGAACCCCCGCCGATTCCAACGGGAGCCGCGTCGAGAAACCCCCCTCATCCCGCGTCATGGCGACGGGTCGATGGTCGTCGTTCGGGGTGATGAGTTCCAGCATCGGCGGTTGACGGACGGACTCGTCCGGTGGGTAGGCGACGTGAACGCGCAGTTCGGAACCGACGACGGCGATTTGCGCGTCGAAGGCGTCCGTGTCGCGCGACGGGAGCGTCCAACGGAGCCATGCCGCCCATCGCGCGGCGAAATCGTCGCGGATCGCCCAATCGGTCGCCCAGCGGTTGCCGCCGTCGGAGAGGAACGCCATCGCCCTGCCCGCCCCGTACCGCCATCCGACCAGCAATGGGTCGCCTTCAACCGTTTGCAGGAAAACCTGCGCCGTCGGTTTGGGCGACGAAGCGAGGTAGCCTTGAATCGGCGGGAAGTCACCCTCAACCAGCGGCGACGCGAGCGCGGCGACCACCTGCGTCGGTTCCTGCACGACCACGTCGCCGTCCTGACGCGCTTCCTCAGCGAAGATGCGCGGCAATCGCCCCATGTCTTCGAGCGGATAGAACGAGCCGCGTCCGGCGAGCGCGACCGCTTCCAACGTCGCGCGGGCATCGACGCCGACGGCGATGGTCGAAACGGTGATCCCCGCCTCCGACAGCCGCAGCGCCGCCGCTTCGATTTCGCCTTCGGACTGCCCATCCGACAACAGAAGGATATGTTGACGAGGGTAATCAACGTTGATCAACATGTCGAGTGCGGCGTTCAGGGCGGGGACGATCTCGGTGCCCGCGCCCGGTTTCAGGTCTTCGACGGCGCGCAGGATGGAGGCGCGTTCCGATTTGGGCGACAGTTCGACCACCGTGCGCGGTTTCGCGTCGAAGGCGATCACGCCGATGCGGTCGGCGTCGTCCAGCGCGTCGAGGGCGGCGCGGGTCGCGGCGGCGGCGAGCGTCAGTTTTTGAACGCCGCCGCTCTCGTGCGCCATGCTGCCGGACTTGTCGAGCAGCAGCAACAGGGCGAGCGGTTTCCGTTTCTCCTGCGGGACCATCTCGATGGGAGCGGCGGTTTCGAGCGGCGTTTCGCGCCAGCCGCCCGCGCCGAATGTCGCGTCGCCGCCGATGGATAGCCAACCGCCTCCTTCGCGGACGAACTGTTGAAGCGCGGTCATCTGCGCGACGGTCAGATCGGTCGCCGACACGTTGTCGAAGACGATGGCGTCCATGTCGGCGAAGCGAGTCGGGAGCGCGTCGGGCGACATGACCCGCCAACGAATCGAGGCGGTCGTTGCGACGGACTGAACGGCGGTCGGTCGCGTTCCGCCTTGCACGTAGAGGGCGCGCGTTTCGCCAGCCGCGTCTACGAAAACGGTCGCGCCGTTGTTGGTGAGAACCGAGTCATCGGGGACGATCAGTTGGGCGTCGAAGCGATGTTCGCCGGAGGTCTGGATCGACGCGGGTATCTCGACGGTTTGCCGTCCGCGCGACAAGGTGATCGGCGCCTCGGTGACGGGGTTGCCGGAATCGGACAGGCGGAGCGTCGCGGCGATCTCGCGGCCGCTTTCGATGACAAACGAAATGGGGATGGTCTCACCGAGGCGCGCGCGCGGTTGGGCGCGAATCTCGATCAGCCTCGCGTCGTTGACGGAGGACGTTTCGACGGGCAGCGCGTCGAGTCGGATGCCTTCCGCCCGCAATCGCGCGACGACGGACAGCGCATCGCCCGCCGTTTCCGCGCCGTCCGAGACGAGGAGAAGTCGTCGTTCACCCGACGGCGGCAGCAGGTTCGCCGCATGGGTGATCGCGTCGGAGAGAGAGGTGGCGGACGTTGAGACGACGCGTTGAGCGAGCCGTTCTTGAAGGCGCGAAGGCTTGTTGTCGCGCGGCGCGCCGAATCCGGTGGCGACGAACGGTTCCGCGCCGAACGCGACAGTCGAGACTTCCGCGTTGTCGGGAAGCGCGTCGAGATAGACGGCGACGCGCTCCCACGCCCGATGTTGGGCGTCGGCGGAAAGGCTGTCCGACACATCCAGCAGCGCGACGACGGACATGCGGGCGCGCATCCGTTGCCAGTAGGGTTCCGCGAGCGCGGCGACGATCAATCCAACCGCCAAGACGCGCAACGTGACGCTCCACCGCATTCGCGCGT
>JAQBWJ010000141.1 GCA_027625215.1 Candidatus Poribacteria bacterium | reverse complement strand
CCGAGCAGAAATCCGCCGAATAATCGAGCTCGCGTTGTCGTCATGGGTCTTGTTCTCTCCCGGTTTCCCGCCGTGTAGACCTGCCGAAGTGACGTCATTACCACGTCAATGAAACGCGCTGCCGCGTCATGGCGAATGACGTACAAAAAACGAAATGATCGCTCCACGTCCCGCGCTTCGAGAACGCGAGCCGCATTTATCGGACGGCGTAGTCGAGAACGAGCACCTCGTCGATTTGCGGTCCAGCGACGCCGACAAACGCCTTGTGCGCCGGATGAGGCAGGTAGGCGTCGCGCCCAACCGCCGACTTGAACGTCACGAGGAAACAGTGGGTGAATCCGCGCGACAGCCCCTCGACGCTGATATCGTTGCCCCACTCGAAGTCCACGATCTCATCGATCTTTTCGTAGAGGGTCGCAAACTCGTCTTGGATCGCGTTCAACTGGGCGGGCGTTGTGCCGTCTTTGAACTTCATCAGGACAACGTGGCGGACTTTCTGAGCCATGGTGTGACGAATCTCCTCATGCGTGAAGTCGGGAATTGATCGAAATGAATCGCGTGCCCGTAGAGTATCACAGGATTAGGTATCACACTGCTTGCAGATGGGCAACGTTGCCGCGACAATGCCCCTCACCATCACCCAACATGATCGAGGGGGTACTCGCGATGAAACTGACTCAGGAAGAACGCCGCCAATTCGCCGACGACGGCTATCTGATCTACGAAGCGCTCATCAACGGTGAGAAACTCGCTGGGTATCAGGCGATGTTCGACGGGTTCGTCGAAAAGAGCAAGACGCTGCCCGTCGGCACGCCGCACTACACGTACGAGCTCACCGAAGACCGCCAGCAGATTCCCGGCTTTCTTCACAAGATACAGGGCGTTTGCGTCGCCGAGCCTCCCACGCTGTCGTTGGCGATGGAGTCGGAGATCGTGGAACGCATTATCGAACTGATCGGCGAGAACGTCGATGTGTTCGGCACAAAGTTTTTCCCCAAACTACCGAACGGCGGCACCTCCGTTTGGTGGCATCAGGACAACTTCTACTTCGGCACCAACTCCGACGAGATCATCAGTTGCGGCATCTACCTTCAAGACGCCGACGAGGAGAATGGGTGTCTGCGGATTCTTCCCGGTAGCCATCTCAAGAAAGAGATCGTCGTCCACGAGCCCGCTCACAAGACCTATGGCAGTTGGACGGAGGTGGACGAGTCGAAAGCGCTGGATGTGGTCTGCCCGGCGGGGACGGTCGTGCTGTTCGGCGCGAACCTGCTGCACGGCTCCTACGACAACGTCAGCGACCGCCCGCGTTACAGCACGGCATGGCACTACGTTCCCGATGACGTCGCGCAGGACCGTTTCCCGAATCCGGGTTACTCCGACCGACATATCGTGCGACGAGCGGAATGAAGGGGATTGCCGCATCGGTTGGTTGAGGGGGTGATTCATCATGGGAGGAGTGTTGCGCGACAATCCGCTGCTCGACAACAGTCGACAGGAGGTTGTCGTGTATTCATTGAAAACCGACAGTCTCCAGATGAACCGTGACCTCCAACCCCCATTCCTTGACTCTCGACAAACCCTTACGCCATACTTGTTCCTGGCTTAAACGGTGCAGTGCGCCCCGCTTTTTAACACGATTACCGACCCCCTTCGTCGCAAGAAAATACGTGACCATCGCTGCGTCCCCTTGTAAGGAGATACCCCGATATGGCGGTTAAAGTCGGCATCAACGGCTTCGGACGAATCGGACGAAACACTTTCCGCTCCATCTTGGAAAATCACGGCGACAATATCGAAATCGTCGCCATCAACGATCTCACGCCCGTCGATACGAACGCCCACCTGCTGAAATACGACTCCAACTACGGACAGTTCGATGGCACGGTTGAGACGAAAGACAACGCGATTGTCGTGAACGGCAAGTCGATCCGCGTCTTCACCGACCCTGACCCCGCCAAGATCGCGTGGAGCGACGTGGGCGCGGAGATCGTGGTCGAATCGACCGGGTTCTTCACGGATGCGGCGAAGGCGGCTGGGCATAAACAAGGGACAGTCAAGAAGGTCATCATCAGCGCGCCCGCGACGCACGAAGACCTCACGATTGTTTTGGGCGTCAACGACGGCGTTTACGACCGCAACAAGCACCACATCCTGTCGAACGCCTCCTGCACGACGAACTGCCTCGGGCCCATCGCCAAAGTGCTGCTCGACAACTTCGGCATCGAAAAAGGGTTGATGACGACGGTGCACGCCTACACGGGCGATCAGCGCGTTCAAGACTTGGGTCACAAAGACCTCCGACGCGCTCGCGCCTCCGCGATCAACATCATTCCAACGAGCACCGGAGCGGCGAAGGCGATCAGCCTTGTCATCCCGGAACTGGAAGGCAAATTGCACGGGCTGGCGATGCGCGTCCCCGTCTCGACCGTCTCCATCGTCGACCTGAACGTTCAGACGACAAAGAACACGACCGTCGCGGAAGTGAACGCCGCGATGAAGGCGGCAGCGGACGGACCGATGAAGGGCATTCTCGCCGTCGAGGAAGCGGAACTCGTGTCCAGCGACTTCAAGCAGAACCCGCACTCCTCCATCGTGGACGCGGATTCGACCATCGTGATGGGCGGCAACCTCGTCAAGGTGATGTCGTGGTACGACAACGAGTGGGGTTATTCGACGCGCGTCGGCGACTTGGTCCACTTCCTGGCGACTCAAGGGCTGTAATCGCCCACCCAACACGAATGACGCGGCTGGGAGACTCCTCCGATGCTGAACAAGTTGACCGTCCGCGACCTCGACGTGCGCGGCAAGCGCGTGTTCGTGCGCGTCGATTTCAACGTGCCGATTGACGGCGGCGATATCGGCGACGATACCCGCATACGCGCGGCTGTCCCGACGATTGAACTGCTCCGCAAAAACGGCGGGAAGGTCGTGCTCGCGTCGCACTTGGGGCGACCGAAGGGGCGCGATCTGAAATTATCGTTGAAACCGACGGCGCAACGGCTTGGCGAATTGATCGGGGCAGACGTTCCTCTTGCGGACGACTGTATCGGCGACGCGGCGAAATCGGTCGTGGACACCCTGAAACCGGGCGATGTCGCGCTGCTCGAAAACGTGCGCTTTCACCCCGAAGAAGAGGCGAACGACCCCGCCTTTGCCAAGCAACTCGCCGCGAACGCCGACGTGTACGTGAACGACGCCTTCGGCACGGCGCATCGGGCGCACGCTTCGACGGTCGGCGTCGCGGAGCTCGTGTCGCAGGCGGCGGCGGGGCTGCTGATGGAAAAAGAGATCGACTATCTCGGCAAAGCGGTGCACAACCCCGAACGACCGTTCTACGCGATTCTCGGCGGGGCGAAAGTATCGGACAAGATTGCCGTCATCACGAACCTGTTGGACGTGGCGGACGGGATACTGATCGGTGGCGGGATGGCATACACGTTCCTCGTGGCGATGGGCAAAGAGGTCGGTAATTCGCTCGTGGAGCGAGACAAGGTCGATATCGCGCGCGACATTCTGATCGACTCGTTGCAGCGTCGCAAACCGATCTATCTTCCCATCGACCACATGATCGCGGACGACTTCTCCCCGACGGCGAACGTGCGCGTCGTCTGGCGCGACACGATCCCTGACGGGTGGGAGGCGCTCGATATTGGACCCGCGACGCGCGTTATGTACGCGCAGGTCTTGCAGCGCGCGAAGACGGTCATCTGGAACGGTCCGCTCGGGGTCTACGAGATGGAGCCGTTCGCTCACGGCACGACGGAGATCGCCAAAACGCTCGGCGACCTCGACGCGACGACAATCATCGGTGGTGGCGATTGCGTCGCGGCGGTGCAAAACGCGGGCGTTGCGGATAAGATGAGTCACATCAGCACGGGCGGGGGCGCGTCGTTGGAGTTCTTGGAAGGCAAAGAGTTGCCCGGCGTCGCTGCGTTGACTGATAAGGCGAAGTGAAAACGCCTTTCCCATCGGGGGAAGGTTGGGATGGGGCGGCGTCACCCGACATGCTGTTCGGGATTCTACGCTGCTCTCAGAATGACATGGGGACGAAGGGAACGAGCAACCGTGCGGACACCGATCCTTGCCGGAAACTGGAAGATGAACAAGACCGTCCGCGAGGCGGTAGCGCTTGCCTCGGCGATCAAGCCCGCCGTCGCGGGCATCATGAACGTCGAGTTCGTCGTCGCGCCGACAACGGCGGTGTTGTCGTCCGTAAGCGCCGTGATCGACGGCTCGAACGTCGCGCTCTCCGCGCAGAACATCCACTGGGAAGCGAGCGGCGCGTTTACGGGAGAGATTTCGGCGGGCATGGCGGCGGATATCGGCTGCTCGTACGTGATCGTCGCGCACTCGGAGCGTCGACAGTTTTTCGGCGAGACGAACGCGACGGCGAACCAGAAACTCGTCGCGGCGCACGGCGAAGGGCTGACGCCGATCTACTGCGTCGGTGAATCGCTCGAACAACGCGAGATCGGCATCACCGACGAACACATCGGCATTCAGATTAAAGAAGGGCTGAAGGGTCTGTCGAAGGAACAGATGTTGGGCACCGTCATTGCCTATGAACCCATCTGGGCAATCGGCACGGGACTTTCGGCGACTCCGACGCAGGCGCAGCACGTTCACGCCTTCATCCGCTTGACGCTTGAAGAGCTCTACGACGCGGCGACGGCGCGGGAGGCGCGAGTGCTTTACGGCGGCAGCGTCAAACCGGACAATATCGAATCGCTCGTGTCGCAGCCGGACATCGACGGCGCGCTGATCGGCGGCGCGAGCCTTCAAGCAGAATCGTACACTGAGATGGCGAGAATCGTCAGCCGTCTCTAAAACGAGGTTTTCGGGGAACGAACGGGGTTTAGCGACATGGAATTTCTATCGGCGATATTGGTGACGGTATTCGTGATCGTCTGCGCGGGGTTGATCATCATCATCCTCTTGCAGCCGGGTAAAGGCGACGGACTCGGCGCGATCAGCGGCGTGCAGAGCCAGTACTTCGGCGGCGGCGGCGCGGCGAACTTCCTCACGAAACTGACGACCGGGCTCGCCATCGGATACATGGTGCTCGTCATCGTGCTCGGTAAATTCTCGCAACCGTCGGCGGCGGACCTGTTGGACGAGCCGGAACCTGCGGCGAATGAGATCACGCTGCCCGCCGTCGGCGACTCGGCGACGCCCGACGCGACGACGGGAACGGAAACTCCCGCTTCCTCAACCGACGCGGGAACGACCACATCTGGTACGTCGACTGATGGCTCCGGTCAGTGATCGTCCGCATCGCAACCGTCCTTCACACGGGACAAACACATCGCTGCCTTATCCGCTGGTTAGGTGGACGGTACATCTCGCGGCGCGGCGGCAACTGCTCTCGGCGGCGGTGGGACTGGCGTTGATCGTCGTCGCGGGTCTGGTGGGATGGGCGTACCGTTCCCCCGTGTTTGGGGCGTTGGCGCTGGTCGTTTTGTTCGGCAGCACGGCGACGTACTGGCTGCCTCGTCGCTACGATCTTCATCCCGACCGCATCGAAATCCGTCATCTTTTCCTAATGAAAACGGTTTCCTACCCGCTTTCCCGATACCGTGCCTTCTATCGCAGCGGCAACGCGCTCTTTCTCAGCCCTACCGGGCGCTCGGACGGCATCGCCCGATATCGCGGACTCACCCTTTTCCTCCCGAACGAGCCGGACGAGATCGTGCGCTTCTTCTCCAAACGGTTTGAATAGAACGACGTGCCCGCGTCATAATGTCGCCCAAAATCGTGGCGCCTCCGCAGTCATCGTGCGTAGACGCTGAATATTCTCTTATCAAACGCGGGATTATCCTGTACCATTAACACTATGGTTAAACATCCACAGCGCCAACTTGCGGAACTGGACGACATTTTCGGAGCCGTCTCCGACACGACAAGACGCCACATGCTCGCGCGTTTGGCGCAGGGAGAGGCGACCGTCGGCGAACTGGCGGAACCGTTCGACATTTCGCTGCCCGCCGTCTCGAAACACCTGCGCGTCCTGGAACGCGGCGGGTTGCTCACACAGAAGAAAGAGGGACGCATCCGGCGATGCCGTTTGGTCATCGGACCCATTGGCGACGCGACAGGCTGGCTCACGCGCTACGAGAGGTTTTGGAATCGTCAACTGGACGCGCTCGAGCGGTTCCTGTCCGCGCCGGATGATAATAATCGCCGAAAAGTGCAAGAAGAGGTTGCAATATTTAACCATTCGGTTTATTATACGGATGTGCTGAACGATGCCTTCTCCGCGTTGTCGGACACGACGCGACGCGCGTTGCTGAATCGGCTTGAAGAGGGGGAGGCAACCGTCTCGTCGTTGGCGGAACCGTTTGCGATGTCGCTGCCAGCCGTCTCGAAGCACTTGCGCGTCTTGGAAGGCGCGGGACTGCTCGAAC
>JAQBWJ010000140.1 GCA_027625215.1 Candidatus Poribacteria bacterium | reverse complement strand
CGATCTCCGCGCGCGCCGACTGGAACACCTTTCGCGGCAACCCCCAATCCACGGGCGTCGCCACGACAACACTGCCCGCCAACCCCGAACTCCTCTGGACGTTCGCCATCGAAAAGGGCGTCGAATCGACGGCGGCAATTGCGGACGGCGTTGTGTATGTCGGCGGCTTGGACGGCAACCTGTACGCAATCAACCTCGCCGACGGCACGGAGCGATGGCGTTTCAAAGCGGACGCCGAAATAAAATCGTCGCCGACCGTCCAAAACGGCGTCGTCTACTTCGGCGACGGTGAAGGCGTCTTCCACGCGGTCGATACGTCAACGCGGCGGGGAAAATGGCGCGTCGTCACCGAAGGGGAGATCATCTCCGGCGCGGCGATCTCCGGCGACCGACTCGCGTTCGGCTCGTACGACCAATTCCTCTACTGCGTCGGCGTCAAGGACGGCAACGAGAAGTGGAAGTTCGAGACGGACGGCTATGTCCACGCGACGCCTTCCATCGCGGACGGACTGGTGGTGATCGCCGGATGTGACGGCTTTCTGCGCGGCATTAACCTTTCCGACGGCAACGAGCGTCTAAACATCGAGTTGCGGGACTACACCGGCGCGACTCCTGCGATCATCGGGAATCGCGCCTATGTCGGCACGTACGGCAATCAGGTCTTCGGGATTGACCTAACGAGCCGCGAAGTCGTCTGGCAGTACGAACACCCGTCGCGGCGTTTCCCGTTCTATGCGTCTGCGGCGGTGACGGAGAGCGTTGTCCTGCTTGGCGGGCGCGACAAACTCGTTCACGCGATCAACCCGCAGACGGGTAAACCGATCTGGACGGTTCCCGCCGGAGCGAAGGTCGACTCATCCGCCGTGATCGTCGGCGACCGCGCGTTTCTCGGCACGGACGAAGGCGAAATCGTCGCCCTCGATTTGAAGGACGGTCGCCGCGTGTGGCAATATGAGACGGGCAACGCGATTGTCGCGTCGCCGAGCGTGGCATCCAACAGGCTCGTGGTCAGTTCGTTGAACGGCGTCGTTTACTGTTTCGGGGAGAAAAAGTAAGTCCATGAGAGAAGAGTTAACACAGGTCAAACCGGAACCCGCGACGACACGCCTTGATTCGACCAAGACGGAGATCGGTAGCGTCTTCGTGTCGAACTATCCGCCCTATTCGTTTTGGAGCGGCGACAACGTGGACGCCGCGCACGAGGCGTTGAATTCGCCCCCGACGGGCGACACGAAACTCGGACTCTACCTGCACATCCCATTCTGCCGAAAACGGTGCAAGTTCTGTTACTTCCGCGTCTACACGGACAAGAACAGCGATGAAATCTCGGTCTACCTAGACGCGCTCGCCCGCGAAGTCGAGCACTACGCGACGCTCCCGCGCATTGCGGGACGCCCGTTGCACTTCGTCTACTTCGGCGGCGGGACGCCTTCCTACATCGGCACGCGCCATTTGAAAGAGCTCGTCGGGCGCGTCAAGGCGGTGATGCCTTGGGACACCGCGAAGGAGATCGCCTTCGAGTGCGAACCCGGCACGCTGACCGAAGCGAAGGTAAAGACCTTCCGAGAGATCGGCGTGACACGGCTCAGTCTGGGCGTTGAGAATCTGAACGACGAGATTCTCGAAGAAAACGGTCGGGCGCACATCTCGAAAGAGGTCTACCGTTGTATGCCGTGGATCCAAGAGGCGGGTTTCGCCCAACTGAACATCGACCTGATCGCCGGAATGATCGGCGAGACGTGGGAACGGTGGCGCGAGACGGTCAAGAAGACGATAGAACTCGACCCCGACAGCGTGACGATCTATCAGTTGGAACTGCCCCACAACACGACCTACTCGCGCAACCTGAACACGGGCGAGATCATCCCCGTCGCGGACTGGTCGTTGAAACGCGAATGGCAGGCGTACGCCTTCGAGCAGTTGCAGGACGCCGGGTACGCGATCTCCAGCGCCTACACCGCGATCAAAAAAGAGAACCACGCCGGGTTCATCTACCGCGACTCGGTGTGGACGGGTCAAGACTTGATCGGTGCGGGCGTCGCGTCGTTCTCGCATGTGGGCGGCGTTCATTTTCAGAATGCGCCGAAATGGGAGGACTACATCGACCCCATCGACGCGGGCAAACTGCCGATCACCCGCGCGTTCGTTCCGACCGACCGCGAACGGCTCATCCGCGAGATGATCCTCCAACTGAAACTGGGCAAACTGTCCGCCGTTCCGCTCCGCGAGAAGTACGGGGTGGACATCATCTCCGAATTCTCCGAACCGTACGGAAAACTCCGCGACGAGGGCATGTTGACGTTCGACGAAAACACCGTCACGTTGACGCCGACCGGGTTCCTCCGCGTCGATCAACTGCTGCCGGAGTTTTACGACGAGAAATATCGAAACGCGCGGTACACGTAATGCAAGACGGCGGCGGGAGAGGGGCGTCTTGGATTTGAATATCCCACGCATGCGTCCGTGGCGCTTACTCGCGTTCATTCTCGTCGTCGCGCGCGTGGAAGCGGCGGACTGGGATCAGTGGCGCGGACCGCACCGCAACGGCGTCTCCTCCGAAACGGGTCTGAAAACCCGATGGGACACCGCTCCCAAAAAGACGTGGGAAATCCCGCTGGGCGAGGGCTTTTCCGGCGTGTCCGTCGTCGGTAGGTTGATCGTCACGATGGCGGGACAGGAGAACGACGAGTACGTTCTGTGCCTGAACGCCGAAAACGGCGACGAACGCTGGCGATATCGCATCGACCGAAAGTTCACCGAAGGGCACGGGAACGGTCCCCGTTCGACACCAACGCTCCACGACGGGCGCGTTTTCGCCCTCTCAGCGTGGGGAACGCTCGCGTCGCTGGATGTGTACAGCGGCGTCGAACCATGGACGAAGAACCTGCGCGACGAATTCGGCGGACGACAGAACGCGAAGGAACCCTGGCGCGGATACGCGACATCGCCTCTGGTGGAAAACGGACTGTTGTTGGTGGAGGTGGGCGGCGTGAATCGCCGTTCCGTCGTTGCCTTCCACCCCGACAGCGGCGATATCGCGTGGACGGCGTTGAACGACCGACCCGCGTACTCGTCGCCCATTGCGATCACGGCGAACGACGCGCGACAAACGGTCTGGTTCAACGGGGAAGGGCTCGTGAGCCTCTCGTCGGATGGCGCGGAGCGGTGGCGCGTCCCGTTCGAGACAAGTTACGATCAAAACGTCTCAACGCCGTTGTTTGCGCCGCCGGACAAGGTGTTCATCTCGGAAGGCTATGACGGAAAAGGCGCGTTGATGGTTCAAATCGGCGAGACAGGCGCGTCGGAACTGTGGCGAAACGACAAAATGCGGAACGACTTCGCCTCCTCGCTGTTTCTCGACGGCTTCATCTACGGTTTTGACGGCACGACGCTGAAGTGCCTCGACGCGAAGAACGGCGACGAAAAATGGGCGCAGCGCGGCTTCGGGCGCGGGACGCTCATCGCGGCGAACGGGCACCTGATCGTGCTCGGCGAACGCGGACAACTCGCCATCGCTGAGGCAACACCCGTCGAATACCGCGAAACGGGCTCCATCGACCGCGTCATCGCCGGGAAATGCTGGACGGCTCCGTCGTTGTCGGACGGTAGGCTGTATCTTCGTGACGAAAAAACGCTCGTCTGTCTCGACCTGCGAGACGGCGAACGTGTTTCCGCTCGATAAGCGCGTCGCGCGTACGTCGTTCACTTTTGTATTTGGGAGAACCCATGCGCCCACTGCGATGGCTTAGCATCTCGATCACGCTCGCCCTGATCGCGTCGAACGCTCTCGCGGGCGACTGGCATCAGTGGCGTGGACCCGATCAAAACGGCATCTCGCCCGAACCGTTCGGCTGGACGCAGGGCGAACCGACCGAACTGTGGCGCGTTCCGTTGGGGGAGGGCTTTTCGTCGGTCGTCGTCGTGAAGGGTCGCGCCTACACGATGTACAGCGACGACACGGACGAGTACGTGATCTGCGTCAACGCGGACACGGGCGATGAAATCTGGCGACGCCGCACCGACGCCCGATACTTCGACAGTCGCGGAAGCGGACCCCGTTCCACCCCGACCGTCGTGGACGGCTCCGTCTACGTCGAAACGCCAAAGGGCAAAGTGTTCGCGTTGGACGCCTCGAACGGCGACGTTCGCTGGATGCGCGACATGCAGGCGGAGTTCGGCGGGCGCATGCCGAACTGGGGCTATTCCGGCTCGGTGTTGATCGCGGGCGATGTCGCCTACATCGAGGCGGGCGGCTCGGACGACCACGCCTTTCTCGCGCTGAATCGGCGGTCCGGCAAGGTCATTTGGAACTCCCACACGGACTCGGCATCGTACTCGTCGCCCATGATTCACACGATTTTGGGATCGGACCAACTCGTCCACTTCACGGAATCGGGGCTTGTCGGCGTGACGCCGGACAGCGGCTCGGTCCTGTGGACGTACGGGTGGAAGCCGCCCGTCGTCCACGCGATGACGCCCGTGCTGGTCGGCGACGACCGCCTGCTCATCTCGGCAGGGTACGACAAAGGCGCGGTCATGGTGCGGATCGAAAAGGACGGCAAGGGGTTCCGCGCCTCTCAGGTCTGGGCGACGCGCGAGTTGAAAAGCCGCATGGCGACGCCCGTGTTGCGCGACGGTTATCTCTACGGCTTCGACAACGGTACGCTGAAATGCCTCGACGTGGAAACAGGGGCGGAAATGTGGGCGCAGCGCGGATTCGGCGAAGGATCGGCTCTGATCGCGGGCGACAAACTCGTCGTCCTCTCCGATCACGGGACGCTTTCCGTCGCCGAGATCAACCCGAATACCTACGTCGAACTCGTCTCCGCCAATGTCCTGCAAGGACCGAGAACGTGGGCGGTCCCAACGATGGCGAACGGCAAACTCTATCTGCGCGACGAGCATCAACTCGTCTGTCTGAAAATCGGCGACTGAACATCAATCGTTTGGATACCGGGCGCCGTTCGCGGCGATAACGAGAGGGACAAACCATATGAAGTTTCGAGGATTATCTGTCGCATTGGCGCTCGCGGCGGTCTCATGGTCGGCGAATGCGGGCGATTGGAGTCAGTGGCGCGGTCCGAACCAAGACGGCATCTCGACGGAGACGGTCACTTGGTCGAAGGGCGTTCCGGTCGAACTGTGGCGCGTCCCGTTGGGTGAAGGGTTTTCCGGCATCTCCGTCGTCGGCAACAAAGCCTTCACGATGTACGCCGTCGGCAACGACGAATTCGCCGCGAGTTTCGACATCACGACGGGCAAAGAGGTCTGGAAACGCCGCACCGACGCCAAGTTCCCCGATCATCAAGGCGGAAATGGACCTCGTTCGACGCCGCACATCGACGGCGGTATCGCCTATGTGATGACCGCGTACGGCAAAGTGTACGCCCTTAATACGACGAACGGCGATGTCAAGTGGATGCACGACCTGCGCGAGGAGTTCGGCGGGCGCGTGCCGAACTGGGGCTACTCCGGCTCGGTGCTCGTTGATGGCAACGTCGTCTACGCGGAAGCGGGCGGCGCGCGCAACAAGGCGTTCATCGCCTTCGACAAGACGACCGGAGACGTGAAATGGACGACCCACACCGACGAAGCCTCCTATTCCACCCCCGCGATGATGACCATCGCTGGAACGCGCCAACTCGTGTTTTACTCGGCGAGCGGGCTCGTCGGGGTGAATCCGAGCGACGGCAACGTCCTCTGGACATACCAATGGATCAACGGCGCGAAGGTGAACGCGGCGATGCCCGCGCTGATCGGAGCGGACAAACTGTACATTTCGGCGGGTTACGACAAGGGCGCGGCGTTCGTTCAAATCGAGAAGACGGGCAACCGCTTCAAAGCGACGGAACTCCGCACCGACCGCGTCATGAAGATACGGATGGCGTCGCCCATCGTTCATGAGGGCTATCTGTATGGGTTCGACGGCGGCACGTTGAAGTGCATCGACCCGATGACGGGCGACGAAAAATGGGCGGAACGCGGGTTCGGCGAAGGCTCGTTGATGCTCGCGGGCGGCGACCTGATCGTCTTCGGCGACAAGGGACAACTCGCTGTTGCGCCGATCAGCCCCAAAGGGTTCACGCAGCGGGTCAGCGCGACCGTGATGAACGCGAGCAAGACGTGGACTGTCCCGACGCTCGCCGACGGCAAATTGTACCTGCGGAACCAGTCCGAACTGATCTGCCTGATCGTCGGCGAGGGCGCGAAGGCAAACAGGACCCCGTCTCAGCCGTTCTGACGCAAGTCGTTCGCGTCCCCGATGAGTAGGGAGATGATGTGCGGATGAAACTGAATGGGATAACGGGCGCGGCGGTTGCGTTGGCGATCACCGCGTCCGCGTGGGCGCAGGATGAACGCACGCTGCCGCCGGTCGTCGTTACCGAAACGAACGTCTCCAAAACGGCGTCCGAAACGATGAAACTGCCGACACC
>JAQBWJ010000139.1 GCA_027625215.1 Candidatus Poribacteria bacterium | reverse complement strand
GCGATATTCGTCGTGACCGCGATTCGAGCGAACGACACGCTCGCGCCGAGCGTCGAACCCGGGTTGAACCCGAACCATCCGAGCCACAGAATGAACACGCCGAGCGACGCGATCATCATGTTGTGCCCCGGAATCGGTCGCGGTCTTCCTTGCGCGTCGAACTTCCCGGTGCGGGGTCCCAGAATGATCGCCCCGATCAGCGCCGCCCAGCCGCCGACGCTATGCACAATGGCGGAACCGGCGTAGTCGTGGAAGCCAAGAGCGGACAGCCAGCCGCCGCCCCACGACCAATGTCCTTGAATCGGATAGATGAACGCCGTCATGAGGACGCTGAAAATGAGGTACGCCTTGAAGTTCATTCGCCCGGCGACGCCGCCGGAGACGATGGTCGCGGCGGTCGCGCAGAAGACGACTTGGAAGAAGTATTCCGCGTACACCCAGTTCGTGATCACGCCGTCGGAAACCGCGTCCGACAGGAAAAATCGGTCGGTGCCGATGAATCCGCCCGCCGTCGCGCCGTACATCAGCCCAAACCCAAGCGCCCAGAACGCGATCGTGCCGACGCTGAAGTCGGCAAAGTTCTTCATGATGATGTTAACGGCGTTCTTCGCCTGGGCGAATCCGGCTTCCACCATGGCGAATCCGGCTTGCATGAAGAACACGAGAAATCCCGCGATTCCCATCCACAAGAAATCTGAGAATGTGTGGTCGCCTTCTCCTTGCAGTTTTTCGTCGATGTAGGTCTTGACCACATCGGGCACTTCGGTCATTTCCGGCGCCGCCGTCATCGTTTCGGGTTCGGTCGTCATCGTCTCGGATGCGGCGTCGACAGGCGTGGGTACTTCGTCTTGGGCGACCGACGAGTTCGTCGGAGCAACGGCAATCAGTATCGTGGCGAGCGACGCAAACGCCAGATACTTCGCAAAAGTAGTTTGGCAGTGCTTCTTCATCGGAAACACCTTCCTCCCGCTCAAGCAACTTTGTCGAAATGAGATAGTCACGCGGCGCGATGAGCAAGGCATGTGCCAAACCGACGCTATCGGCGAAAGCAAGGTGTCGAGCGGTTTTAGCGAGGCGCGCGGAATCCGGCGCACGCGGCGATGCCAAATAAGCGGGCGAAAACTTGCCTAATTTTCAAGCAAAGGAATGATGGAGGAATCGGGGAGGAAAACGAAAAGAGGAACGGCGATTGACCGTCCCTCTTAACGTCAAGGGTTCGAGATGAGAGCGCTCGTTTAGAGCGGGATCGACACTTCCTTGCCCGCGCGACCGGAGGCGTACACGGCGTTGAACAGTTCGACGGTGCGGCGTCCTTCGAGTCCGCCGCAGGTCGGTTCGCCGCCTTCGTTCAAGACGCGAAGCACGTCTTCGGTCGTGTTGCGGGGGCCGTCTTCGATCTGCACATCGACGCCTTCATCGACAAACTCCCACACGTCGGGACCCGTGCCGACGACGCCTTTCGTGCCGTGCACCTGAACCTGCGTTTGCTGATGTTTCGGGCAGGTCGTCGTCGTCAAAATCGCGCCGAGCGAGCCGTTCTTGAACTTGACGTGCGCGTGCACGAGGTCTTCCGTTTCGACCTCCTTGTGCTCCTCGCCGCCGTAGATGCCGAAGTGCCCGTACACGGACGCCACTTCACCCATGAACCACTGAAGCAGGTCGAGTTGGTGAACTCCCTGGTTCGCCAACGAGCCTCCGCCGTCCAGTTTCCAGGTGCCGTGCCAGCCGTGATAATAACCCGCCCCTCGCCACCATTTCAGTCGGATTTCGCCCAAGACCAACTGACCAAGCGCGCCGTCGTCAATCGCCTTCTTGATCTTTCGGTTGGCGGGACGGTAGCGCTCTTCAAAGTCGATCCACAGTTTGACGTTGTTGGCGTCCGTTGCCTTGATGAGCGCGTCGCACGCTTCGAGCGACACGTCCATCGGCTTCGTGGTCGCCACATGTTTGCCCGCCGCCGCCGCTTGCACGCCGAACTGCGCGTGCAGTCCGCTCGGCAGCATGATCCAGACGACATCCACGTCGTCGCGGTCGAGCATTTCGGAGTACTCGGTATGGGTCGCGCAGTCGAAGTCGCCTTTGGCGCGTTCGAGGCGTCCGGCATCCAAATCGCAGACGGCGGTCAGTTTCGCGCCTTCCGTCTGGTGGACTTGGCGGGCGCGGTTCATCCCCATGCCCAGTCCAACGATTCCAAATCGAATCTCAGCCATTCTCGGCTCTCCCATTCGTGCGTCTGTCGCAAATACGGTCGTCACGGTTCATGGATCATGGCACGAGGCGGCGGCTCGCGCAACGGCGGTTGATGCGCGATTTGTATCAGTGGAGGGGAAAACTCCTTCACCCCAAAAGAACATGGTCGTTTTGTCGATGTCGGGTGAACCGTTCACGTCGTTCTACCCTGCCGCACTCTCGTCCAACCAAAACAATTTGCGCGAACGCATCGACTACGGTATCGTAACGACCGTTCGCCAAACGACCACCAAACCACCGCGTCCTCTGAGAAAGCGCGTGAACGCAAACCGCATGTGGCATCTGATCGCGGAACTCGTCGAGACGTACGCCGCCGACGGCGAGTTTGAACTCGCAATAAACTCGTTGAAGCAGACGCTCGAAACGGAGCCGATGTGGGTGCCGAACGCGCTGTTCGACCCGCGAACGGAAGCGTTGCGCGACCGCGAGGACTTTCAAGCGATTACCGCACTTCCTCCCGACGACGCGCCCGCCCACTTCAACGCAACGCTTGTCGCGCTCGAATACGGGCAGTTGGAGCCCGCCGTCGAGTACCTCGGACGGACGTTGGAAATGGCGAAGGCGGACGGGAGCCTCCCGTTTCTGTTGGAGGCGTTAGCGGAAGACCCCGCGTTTCAACCCTACAAATTGCATTCCAAGTTTACGTCGCTGCTGACGCAGTATCAGGCGGGATAGGCGGCTATGTCGCTTGTCGGCGGTGGCGTTCGTCGCGCGTTTTGGTGCGAAGGTCGCGGGCTCGGCGGCGGTCGGCGCGTTTGAGCTCCTGTTTGCGTACCCGTTCCTGATGGCGGCGTTTGATCTTGGAAACGGGTCGCGCGCCCCGACGCTGCCACTGAAAACGCGCCGAAACGTACTCCTGAGGAAGCGGAAGTTTCTTGAACCAGTTGCTCAGACGGACGATCCATGCGGGGACTTGACGAGGCGCTTTGACGCCGTGCCCGCATAGTTGCACGACGCGCGCGCCGCGTTTCTGTTCGCCGACGTTGAACTCGCATTTGGCGCAGTCGCCGCTCTTCCGCATGAACCCTTCGACCATCGGGCACGAAACGTACAGTTCCTTCCCAATCCGCTCGCGTCGAATACGACGAGAACGCGGGGCGGGCTTCCATACCTTTTCGAGAACCGTTTGCAGATTCATGCGCCATTTCGATTTGTCATGGGGGCGGCGGTCACACTGACGATTGTTGCCGATATTCATCACGGTGGCAAACGGCACGACCCGATGGTATTCTGTCGCCATCGGAACGACGCGAGAGGGAAATCTGATGACGGAACGACGCAAACAGTTCGAGCGCGGCGGTTATTATGTGGAACGCGGACTCTACTCGGCGCTGGAGGTCGAGGACGCGAAACGAGAGATATCGGCGGTCATCTGCGGCGAATCACCCAACGCGGAACGGATCGGCGTGCAGATCGAGTACGCGGTGCGTCAAGGCGACACGTCGGTTGAGTCGAAGGAGTTGTCCGTCCGAAAACTGATGGGGTACGTTCCGCACAGTGACACGCTGACGCGGTTGGTGGAAACGGAACGAATCAAGGAAGTGACGCGCGACCTGCTCGGCGACGATGTGAAGATGTTGCAGGACATGGCGTTGCTCAAACCGCCGTTTATCGGGTCGCGCAAGACGTGGCATCAAGACTGCGCCTATTTTCCGATTGAGCCGACAAACGTCGTCGGCTTATGGATCGCCCTTGATCCGGCGACGCGCGAGAACGGCTGCATGCTGGTCTATCCCGGCTCGCACCACGAGTTGATTCACCATGAAAACGTCGAGGTGGACGGGTTTTTCAAAGATTTCGGGATATTGCTTGACCATCCTATATTGAAAGACGATCCCGTTCCCGTTGAACTGGAGTCGGGCGACGCGCTGCTGTTTCACGGGCTGACGCTGCACGGCACGGAGCCGAACGTCTCGCCGCTTCGTCGCCGCGCGATGCAACTGCACTACATGGACGCGAAGTGCGTCTACACGCGCCCGAACAAGCCGGAGTTCCGGCAGATCATCGGGAGGTCTTACCTGGAGTGCGTGTGACCGAGCGTCCCCAACACATAGAGCGCGACGTATACGGCGACATATAGGACGTTGACGCCGATCACCGCGACCTTGCCGACCTTCCACCGGAGCCGCCTCCACAACACGACGCTGCATCCGAGCGTCGCGGCGGCTTCCATCAGCGCGACGACCTGTCCGTAATGATTGGGGTCCCAATAGGAGACGGGGCTCTCGAACCGCCAGTCGAAGAACGGGTAGAAGTGGCGGTGCGCGTCGTCGTGGTGCAGCGGTAGGTCGAAAAGCGTGTGCGTACCCATGCTCAGGGTGAACCACTTCCACCAGTCCCGCTTCAGCGCGACGGCGATCAGCAATCCGAACCCGACCAATGGAATGGAATTGAACAGATCGAACGTCGATTGCCACCCTTCGGCGTAATAACGCTCCGACCAGATCACCCCGTCCGGGAATTGCCGTACGAACTTTTCGACGATGTAGAAAACGAACATCGCGGCGTCTGGCGTCACCGCGCCGAGCGCGAGCGGAACGTGGCGTTCAGGCGCGTCTTTCCTGCCCAACGCGACCAAGTTTACGATGATATGGCTCGGCGTATTCATCGATGAAATGACAATTCGACTTGACGGGGCGCAATTTGCGATTCAAACTGACGTTAAATCGGAGGTCGCGGGATCGGCTGATGGGGGACATCGTGGCATGATCCGGCGGGGGATGCACGCGAATTCCGATTAGGACACACAGGGCGATCGGGATTTTGGGAGTCTTGAACGCCATCCGTGACACTGCCAGCACGACCTATTCGACGTCACACTCGCCTAGCGTCGGACCCGTGTTCGGTTAATTCTCGTCGATTCCTATCGACGCCCAATCGAAGGGGGCTTGGTTCATGAGAAACGCACGAATGTTCGTGATCGTCTGCCTTTCACTCTACCTGACCGTCGCCGTTGCGCGCGACGCCGTCTCTCAGATCGTCTGGTCGTCGCCGCCCGACGACATCGTGTTTCTCGCCACGTTCGACGAGGGTTCCGGCAACAAGATTGTCGACCACTCCCAATACGGTCACGACATGGACCTTGTGGCGGGCAACGCGGACTGGGTGAACGGTAAGTTCGGGAAAGGGCTGCATTTCGACGGCGCAACGGCGTTCGAAGTGTTGAAAGACGAAGTTCTTGCCGGGTTCACCGACAAGATCACCGTCGGCGCGTGGGTAAGCCCGGAGGCGCTGCCGACATGGACATCGCTCGTTGAAATGGACGGGTTGTCCAACGCCGAAGCAAACTCGGCATGGAAGGTCGGGTTCCACGACACGCAACTCGTCTTCACGACCTACTGGGTGAAAGACCACGATTCCGCAGTCGTTGTCGCGCTCGACACATGGCAGCACGTCGTTTGGACGTACGACGGAGCCGAAGCGGGCTTTTACCTGAACGGCAACAAGGAAGCGACAGTGGCGGGTCAAGGCACGTTCAACATTCAGGCGTTGACCATTGGTTGGCGTCGGAGCGCGAAAGCGTCCGCCTACACGGGGTCGCTGGACGAGGTGTTCGTGTCGAACAAAGTACTGTCCGACGGCGACATCCGCGACATTTCCAAGGGCATTACGTTGAGCGTTGATCCCGCTGGAAAAGTTTCGACGACGTGGGCGACCCTCAAAAAGTAGGTGTCGCTCGATATCGTGAGAGAGGTGAGGCGGAAACGGCTCCGCCTCACCTCGTTTCATGTTCGTGACAGAGAAACACGCAAAGGAGCGATCCGAAGCATGATTCACACGCTAATACGATGGACAGCGATCACCCTTCTCGTCGCGCCGATTCTCGCGTTCGCGGACCCCATTCTGTTGATGACGTTCGACGACATCAACGGCGACATCGTTGCGGACGGCTCCGGCAATGGGAACGACGGCACGATGGAAGCCGCCCCCAAAGTCGTCGCCGGAAAGTTCGGCGATGCCTTGTCGTTCAGCGCCAGTCGCGTTGCGCTGACCGCGTCCGACACGCTATCGGGCGAAATCTTCCATGAATCGTTCACGCTGACTCTCTGGCTCAATCCGGCTCGAACGGGCAACCTGTGGCAACAGTTGTTCCGTTCGCATCGAACGGGCGGCACGAACGACACCCTGTTCATCAACAACGACGGACGGCTCTCGTGGCGAGGCAGCGTCGGTGGCGCGTGGGCG
>JAQBWJ010000138.1 GCA_027625215.1 Candidatus Poribacteria bacterium | reverse complement strand
TGAAGGTCTTTCTCTTCGTTCTGGCATACAGCATCGACTTCGTCATATAGGTCGCAACTTGGGTTATTGTACTCGTACCCTCCACCGACGCGCATGCCGAGATCGGAAGCGTTCACCGAGCGGCGTTCGTCACCGTGACGTGAGGCGTCCACCATCGTCAAGGCGCAACGTCTTCTCGTCCCCGCGATGCGTGATGGTGACGCTGCGCCGCTCGTCGTCCCACGTCAACTCCGCCGCCGAGCCATCCAACGCAACCGCCCACACGAATGCGGCGTTTGTTCCATCCCGACGGATGAGCGTCATCGGCACGCGGTCAGCCTGATTGTCGCCGACGCCCGTCCCTGTGATGAGCGTCGCGCTTCCGGTGTCCGCAAACGTCGTCGCGATGTTCAGCGCGTCCGTCACCTTCACCGTGAACGTTGTCCCGCGCACCAACCGCGACGTTCCATCCTCGATATAGCGGTAGCCCGCCTCATCCGGGGGACTCCATCCGCCGCCGTCGGGCAGCGACGCCCACTCTCCGCGAAAATGCGTCGCCAAATCGAACGCGCGCGGCTCGTCGCTCTCAACTCGGTCGATCACGAGAACGAGGTCTTCGCTTACAAGCGCGACCGTCCGCATGAACCGAACGCTGTCGTAGATATCGCCCGCGTCGGCGGTGACGTACGGCGTCTCCGAGTCGCCGTCAAACGCAATGAGTTTCCCAGTCGCCGCCTTCTGACTCACCCCATCGACCACGAGCGTGTTGTGCGCGAGCGTCGTCTTGTACCACCCGCCTTGAATCGGCAACCCGTACCGCGCCGTGCCTGAATCAATGAGGATCGGCGCGCCCTTCGCGTACAGAACGAAGTTGAGTTTGTCGGGATGCCCGTGACCGCCGCCGTGCGGTCCGTACTTCAGGCAAAGCCACGTCGCGCCTTCGCCTCGACCTTTCGCCAGCATCGCGTACCCCGACGTCGGAAAGTTTGCGCTCGTCACCGCCAACGCGGAAGTATCCGGCAGTTCGTTCGCGCCGAACCACAGGGCGTAGTCGTTGTTGCGGTCGGACTCATTGAGGAGCGACGCATAACGCGGATCACCGTACCGCGCGTAGGCGAGTTCATAAAGACTCGTCTGCCCACCCGTCAACCGAACTTCGCCGCTGTCGTTGAAAGGTGGCAGCGTCCGCGTCGGCGACGCGAACTGCAACGGCGCGTCGAACATCCCTATGAAGGCGTCGCCGTACAGGTCGATGCCGCAGTTGGTCGCCGCTTCCGTCAGCGCCCACAACGACGACATCGTGTAAAAGTGGTAACTCCACGCCCCTTCCCACCACGCGCCGTCGGGAGAAACGCCGTCCTCCATCTGCTTGTAGTAGCCGCGATCCGGGTTCCCAATCGCCTCGTAGATCAACGACGCATGTCCCAACAAGAGCCCGACCAACCCGACCGCGCTGTTCTTCCAACACTGAATGTTGTGGACGCCCATTTTGTGGGGAAGGATCACCTCCGTTGCGGCGGGCAGGAGCAGTTTGTCCGCAATTGTCGCGCGGTCGTCTTCGGAGAGCGTGTCCCAAATCAAGTCCGCGCCCTGACAGACGGGGATCAACCAAACCGCCTCATCGAGCGTCTGCGGACCGACCCGACCGCCACCGACGCGAGCCTCGTTCCGCGTCGTGTGCAACGGGTACTCAAGATACTTCTCAGCGTAGGCGAGCAGAATCTTCCTCGCCTTCGCCGCGTACAAGGCATCACCTGTCATTTGGTATGCGACGCCAAGATCGCGGATCGCCCGCGACCAGTTCCCGTGAATCGCGCTCAACGCAACGCCGTCGTAGTCTTTGCTCGGATCGGATGGGTCGCCGAGATAGACCTTCCCCGTCACCGTGTCGATGTGTTCCCACCGCCACTCGCCGATTTCATCTCCGCGACGCAGCGGCGCGCCGTTCTCCGGCGAGGCGTACCAGTGATACCAGTTGCTTCCGCGAGGCGGCAGTTTGATCTCGTCGCCGAGCAACCCGTCCGCCCGACGCAGCAACACTTCGTAACGACCCTTCGCCCAGTCGTGCGCCTCGACGCGCGCCTTCATCTCCTCGATACGTTGCGGAGTAAGCAACAGCCTCGGATGGGGCGGCAACGACGCGACATCGAACGGGACAACGATTTCCACACGTTCCGTCCGCCGCGTTGACAAGTCCCCCGCCACTTGCGCCCATACGTCGACCGACAGCGGTTGCAACGGCGACGTCAAATCCCACCGCGCGGCGATCTCCGGCAACCGATGGGTGATCGCCAACGCGCGATTTCCCGGCAACCAAATGTTCGACGCGACGCGCTCCTCGCTCCCAAGCCAAATCTGAAGTTTGTCGTCCGTCAGGCTTTGCAACTCGCTCTTGACGATCCACCCGTCGTCCGACTGTTCCGCCTCTCCGACGCGAAAGCGGAATAAAGGCATCAGCGTGCTCAGTTCGTCGATGTAGAGCTGAGCGTTTGCGCCTTCGGCTGTCTCAGTGCGAAAGGTGATGTAGCGGGCGTCGCGGTTGGGGCTGTCGCCCCAATCGTCGTAGTCCGGCGTCGCAAGACGGATCGACGCGAACGTCCAGTCGGCGGGCGGATCGCCGTCGTCGGAGTTGTACACCCGATAAACCGCCTCCATCCCATCTGCGAGCGGGTAGTTCCGCACCTTCACGAGCAGTTGACGGAACCCGTCTCCCTCGACGCGCCATCGAAACCGCAGCAATCCGTCAGGTTCGAGCTCGACGCCCGTATGCTTGAAATCGAACTGAACGAACCCCGACCCGCCCGACGGCAGGTCGGCGACGATGCCGCGTCCCGTGAACCCGTCTTCCGTCACGCGCCCAAGACTCCACCCATCGGCGGACTCGCCATCCGACAGCGACACCCGCTTCCGCTCCGCCGAAAACGCGGGCGCGGCAAGCATCGCGCACATGAGCACGGCAAAGACGCGAAACATCGACTCAGTCCTCCTGAAGTTCGTTGGCGAGTTCGATCAAGTTGCCGTCCGGGTCGCGCAGATAGATGGAGCGGATCGGGCGACGCGCTCCCGTGCGCGGGACGATACCGCTTAGCAGCGCAACACCGCGCGTCGTCAGTCGCTCAACGACTTGCTCAAGAGGCGCGTCCGTCAAAAAGCAGAGGTCGGCGGAACCGGGCGTCGGGTGAGTCGCTTTTGGCTCGAACTCGCGCCCCGCTTCGTGCAGGTTGATCTTTAGTTCCCCGAAACGCAGCGCGACGCGACCTTCGCCGAACGTCACGACCTCCATCGCAAGCGTGTCGCGGTAGAACGCGCACGTCGCCTCGATATCGCGCACCGTTAGAACGAAATGGTCGAGCCGTTTGAGGTTCATCGCATTGTTACAGGTCGAGTTCAAGTCCGTCGAAGGCGAGGTGGATGTTATCGGGCAGCGCGGCATTGACTGAATCGTGGTCGACATCGTGGGTCATATGGATGAAGTATGTCCGCTTCGCCTCAAGTCGTTGCGCGACTTCCACCGCTTCCTCGATGCTGAAATGGGTCGAATGGCGCCGTTCCCGCAGCGCGTCGAGGATGAGCGTGTCCAACCCTTGCAGCCCCTCCAGCGTTTCGTCGGGGACGCGATTCGTGTCCGTCACGTAGGCGAAGTTGCCAAGCCGAAACGACGTGACCGGCGTGCTGCCGTGCCACACCCGGAGCGGCATCACTTCCCGACCCAACACTTTGAACGGTTCGCCAATGCGGATTTCATTCAATTCCAACTGAGGGACACCGCCGCCTTCGGCTTTCGCCTGGAAGGCGTAATCGAAGACATGCATCACACGGTCGAGCACGGCGCGTTCCCCGAAGATCGGGATACGTCCGCCCGCGCGATAGCAGAATATGCGGATATCGTCCAGCCCGTACAGGTGATCGACGTGAGAGTGCGTCAGCAGGACGGCGTGCAGGTCGGTGATGCGGTGGCGCAACATCTGCTGGCGGAAATCAGGTCCCGTGTCGATGACGACGTTGAACTCGTCCCACGACAGCATCCCCGCGACGCGCAGCCGCTTGTTCTTCGGGTTGTCCGACGCGCAGATCGCGCACCCGCACCCGATCACCGGCACGCCCGTCGATGTCCCCGACCCCAAAAACGTGAATCTCATTCAAGTAACCCGATCACTTCAAGTTTTGCGATCACTCGGTTCGTTCTCGCCGACTGCGCTCCAACAACCGTTTCAGCGCGTCTACGGTCGCGTCCGCATCCTCGCGCGTATTTCCATGTCCGAACGAGAACCGCACCGTTCCACGCGCCAACTCCTTCGGGACGCCCATCGCCTCGAGCACATGCGACGGCTCCATCGACCCCGACGCGCACGCTGAACCCGTTGAAACGCTGATCCCGGCAAGGTCGAGCCCCAGCACGAGACTCTCCCCGTCAACCCGCTCAAACGAGAGGTTGATCGTTCCCGCGCCGCGCTCCTCCGGCGAGTTCACCTTGAACCCGTCCAGTTCCTTCCGCGCTTGCTCCAAGAAATACGCGGTAAGCGCCTGCAACCGCTCCGATTCCGTCGCCATCTCCGTGTGGGCAAGCCGTAACGCCGTCACCATGCCGACAATGCCCGGCACGTTTTCCGTGCCGCCGCGACGACTGCGCTCGTGCATCCC
This sequence comes from Candidatus Poribacteria bacterium, assembly GCA_027625215.1. GTDB lineage: Bacteria > Poribacteria > WGA-4E > JAQBWJ01. The sequence goes on along the minus strand of JAQBWJ010000138.1, from coordinate 1,820 downwards.
GCCGTGGTGCAACCGTTCAAGTTTGATGTTTCGACGCGCATACAACGCGCCAACGCCCTTCGGTCCCCCGAACTTGTGCGCCGACATCGACAGTAGGTCGATCCCCGTCGCCTCAACGCGGACCCGTAGTTTCCCGACGGTTTGCACGGCGTCCGTATGAAACAGCGCGCCCCGTTTGCGGGCGATACGGGCGGCTTCCTCAATCGGTTGGATCGTTCCCGTTTCGTTGTTCGCGTGCATCAACGAGACGAGCGCGGTTTGATCGGAAACCTCATCCGCGAGCGCGTCCAGATCGATTCGCCCTGTCCCATCCACGCCGACGATGCGAAGGTTGAACCGTTCCCGCGCCAACGCCAATGCGGTCTCCAACACGGCATGGTGTTCGACGGCGGAGGTGACAAGCCCCGAACGATGAGCGCGATGTTCAGTTAAAACGCCTCGCAGCGCGTGGTTATTCGATTCCGTCCCGCCGCTCGTGAAGATGATCTCCGGCGGTTGCGCTCCGATCACCTCAGCGACCGTTTCACGCGCCGCTTCGACCGCCTCGCGCGCCTCTCTGCCGTCGGCGTGCAGACTGGAGGCGTTGCCGTGCCGTTCGGTGAGGTACGGCATCATCGCGTCCAACGCTTCGGGACGGAGCGGGGTCGTCGCGTTGTGGTCGAGGTAGATGCGTCGTGTCACGTCGGGTTGTCTCCGCAAGGTACGAGAAACTATACCCGCCGAACTGCGTCCCTGCAACCGTTGACCGCGCCACCGCCCATCCCCCACAATACCTCGAATCCACTCCCCGCCCACTTAACGGAGGCTACTCCTCAGCATGGACTCCCTCGACATCTACCTTTACGATTCCTTGACATGGCAAGAGATCAACGAAGCCGTCCTTGCCAAGAAAGTGCTCCTCCTCCCCATCGGCAGCACAGAGCAGCACGGGCATCACCTCCCTCTTGACGTGGATAACTTCCTCGCGCGCAGCGTCAGCCTTGAAGCGGCGAAACGCGCCCCCCGCGAAATCCTCGTCATGCCGACGATCCCCTACGGATACAACGAGCACGCGCTCGACTTTCCCGGCACGATCCACGTCCATTACGACCACTTCATCGAGTACTGCCTCGACGTGTGCAAGAGCGTCGCTCACGCCGGATTCGACCGCGTCATCCTCGTGGACGGTCACGGCTCGAATGAGCACCTCTGCGAGTTCATCGCCCGCCGCGCGACCCTCGAAACGGACGCGCTCGTCGCTTCGACGATGTGGACGAACCTCTCGAAAGAAGCGTTTGAACAGGTGCGCGAATCCGGCTTTGGCGGCGCGGCGCACGCGGGCGAGTTGGAAACGTCCGCCTATCTCCACTTGGATGAGTCGCGCGTCAAGATGGACAAGGCGGTAGACCACTACGGTGGCGCGGCAGGCAAGGAAGGCTCGAAGTTCCTGAAAGTTGATCTGACCCGCGGTTGGGGTCCGATCAAACTGATTCAGTGGACGAGCAGCGCGACGCCAAGCGGCGTCTCCGGCGCGGCAACGTTGGCGACGAAGGAGAAGGGCAAGGCGATTGTCGATGGCGCGGCGTCGAACCTGTTGGAGTTCGTCCGTGAGTTCCGCGCGATGACGAAGGGCAAGCGCGTCGATCACCGCGTCGTGAAACCGACGCTCCCGACGCTTCCCAGCCCCGACTGACAGGTAGCCGAGTCTCGCTCTATTGACGGGCTGTAAGAGGTAGACGCCTTCGTTTGGGATTTGTTGGATAGGTGGTTCATGTAGAATTCTCGGAGAGTCGATGCGGCTACCTACCCCATCGCCCCAACTAAGGGGCATGAGGTCGGGA